>JABFWL010000172.1 GCA_013362315.1 Catenulispora sp.
CAGGCCCTCCTCGCCGACCTCCTGCGGCCGGGAGCGGCGGGCGCGCGCGTGGTCCACCACGATGTTGCGGGCGACCGTGCACAGCCAGGCACGCGGGGAGCCGCGGTCCGGCTCGAAGGCCTCGGCGTGTTGCCAGGCCCGCAGGAACGTCTCCTGCACCACGTCCTCGGCCTGGCCGCGGTCGCCGTTGGTCAGTTTGAGGACGTAGCCGAGCAGCGGGCCGGCGTGGTCCGCGTACAGGGATCTGAGGCGGTCCGCGTCCGCGCTCGCGACGTCCACACCAGGGACACGCAAGGGCGGCGGGTCTGGTTCAATTCGCCTCCACCACGCCACAACACCGCATGATGGCACATGACGGCACCGACGGCGCCGCCTCGGCGCTTCTTCGCCACCGACCGGCAGGATCGACGCCGAACCGGCGGCCGGCTCAGCTGCTGGAGATGCCCGAGCCGGTGATCGTCACGTGGTCGGCCCGCGCCTTCACCCGCAGCCCGTCGGCGGAGGTCTTCAGGTCGTTCAGCTGGAGCGTGAGGTTCATCGGCAGCGAACCGACCGGGATCTGGAAGTCCAGCTCCTTCGGCAGGGTGGCCAGGCCCGCGACCGGCGACTCCAGCTTCGAGGCGGTGAGCTTCAGGCGGTTGTCCGTGTCGAGGCTGAGCTTGCTCTGCATCGTGACCTTGCCGAAGCCGGGAATCGGGCCGGTGACCCGGATCGTGTCGTCCGGACCCTCGGCCAGCGTGACGTCGAGGTGCTGGGTGGCGGCCGCGGCCTCCAGGTCGGACCAGCTGAAGAAGGCGGTGCCGGACAGCTTGTCGACCGTGGCCTCCTTGAAGTCGCCGGAGGGGGCCACGCCGTTGAGGTCCACGTGCAGGTCGCTGACCCGGACCCCGTTGCGCACCACCCCGCGCGCGTCCATCGAGACGTGGTCCAGCTTCATGCCGATCAGCTGGGTCAGGAACGGGAAGCCGCTGATCGTCACCGACGGCTTGGACGCCAGGTTCTGCGCGCTCTGCACCCGTTTGGCGATCTGGCTCTCGGCGATCCCGACCGCGATCCGGTCCGCCGCCACGAACAGCCCCGTCAGCACGAGCAGGACGATCGCCAGCCGCAGCGGCCATTTGCGCCGCCTGACCGGCGGCGGTGGCTGCACCTGCCAGTTCAGCTGTTCGATCCCCTCCTCGTAAGTCATGCCATGAGGATAGCCGCGGCGTAGGACGCAAGGGCGGCCGTTATGGCGGGCAGCGCCACGACCACGACGCGGCTGGAGCCGAGTTCGGGATTGCGCGCGGCCACCAGACCGGCGAGCGCCCCGGCCGCCGCGCCGACCGCGACGGAGGTCTGGTCCAGGAGCGCGGCGGGCAGGAACAGGCCGGTCAGCCCGGCGCACAGCAGGGCGGAGCCGGCCGCCGCGATCGCCCGGACGGTGCCCGGCTCGATCCCCCGGCGGGCCGCCCGGAGCACCGCGTCGGCGGCAAGGAGGAAGAACCCCGCACCGAGTCCCCCGGCGATCGCGGTGGCGGACTCGTCCGCCTGGAACGCGAAGGCGCCGACGGTACCGGCCAGCGCCGGGAGCGCGACGAAGGCCGCGGTGCGGCGGGAGGCGTGGCCGGACAGGTCGAGGATCGCCCAGGCGACCAGGAGTTGCAGCGGCAGGACCACCGCGGCCACGGCCTTCGGGGAGAGGAAGGAGGCGACGAGGATGGCGGCGGTCGAGGCGCCCAAAAAGGGAAGGTGGGAGAGCAGAGGGAGGGCTTCGCGGAGGCGCGGGGGCGCCTGCGGGGTGTAGCCGTACTCAGGGACGTATTCAGGGGAGTATTCGGGGGCGTAGTCAGCGGCGTAGTGGTCCGCGGTCCCGGGAGCTGAGCGGCGGCGCGGCTCGAAGCGCGGTTCGGCGTAGTCGTCGACGTATGCCTCGTCGTATCCGTCGACGTATTCCCCAGTGTTGTACTGCTCGGCGTACTGCTCGGCGTACTGCTCGGCGTACTGCTCGGCGTACTGCTCGGCGTACTGCTCGGCGTACTGCTCGGCGTACTGCTCGTAGTACTCGCCGTTATAGGGCTCGGCGTACTGCTCTCTATAGGGCTCGACGTACTGCTCTGGATAGCCGTACTCAGGAGCGGCATAAGCCTCTGGTTCTACGTATTGCGGCGTTTCATAGCCATAAGCCTCGTACGATGGAGCTTCGTACGAAGAAGCTTCATAGGAAGGAGCTTCATAGCCATAGTCGTACTCAGGCTGCTGGTACTCGGGCTGCTGGTAGACGTACGAGGGCTCAGGATCCGGCTCGGGAGCCGGCCGCCCGCGTCGCCGGCCCGTGTACTCACCCACCCTGCGTTCCTCCTGCCGACTGCCTGCCCGCCTGCAAGGTACCAGGGCATGCGCTCAGCCTCCGGCGAACGGCGGGAGGACTTCCAGCACCGCCCCGGGCGGCAGGACCACATCGGCGTGGGCGCGGCGGCCGACCGCGGCGCCGTCGACCAGGAACGAGGAGCGCCGCACCACCGCGCCCAGCTCGGCGCCGTGCCGGGCGACCGCGGCGGCCAGCACCTCGGCGAGCACGTCGCCCTCATAGGGCTCCTCGGCGGTCCCGGCCGCCGCCTTCGCCGCCGCCCAGTAACGGATCAGGCCGCTCATCCGGCTTCTCCCTTTCGTTCGTCTTCGCGCTCGCAGGATCCCACCCTCGCCACATTCCGGTAACCGAGGACGGGCGCCCATCCACTGCGGCACGCAGGTCGAGCACCTCGAGATCACCGAGCGTCGATCTTCCGATTTACTGTCCGTAACCACGGACATTGAGTGCGATCACTCCGTCATACGCTCGTAAAGTGTCCGCGATCCGAGACAATTCCGCGCCCCGCCACGATCCGGTGAATCCGGTGGCCCAGCAGGCCCGCCCAACCAGGGTCGATACCCACCCTGTGCACGGCATTAGGCCTCATTCCATCGACGGTCAACGCGGCCTGGCAGCCCGGCCCACGCCCCGAGCTGCGCCTTTGCCCAAGTAAAATACGTGTGAACTCCGGCACGGAAACCTCGGGGAAACGGCTCATGACGGCTATCCTCTCTTCCAGAGGACCAGGGCGAGGGCGCCCCACGGGTCCTCTACGTGTTTTCTGGCGGGTGCCGACACAGAAAGGCGCCCCCGGACTGTGGAGGAGCGATCCGCGGATGTCCAACCTGTTGTTGCTGACCAACTCCCTGACCCCCTCCTCCGAGGTGCTTCCGGCACTCGGCCTGCTGCTGCACAACGTCCGGGTGGCGCCGGCGGAGGCCTCGGCGCTGATCGACACGCCGCCGGCCGACGCGATCCTCGTGGACGCCCGGCGCGACCTGCCGCAGATGCGCTCGCTGTGCCGGCTGCTGCGCACCACCGGCGTGGACTGCCCGCTGCTGCTGATCACCACCGAGGGCGCGCTGGCCGCGGTCACCGCCGAGTGGGGCATCGACGACGTGCTGCTGGAGTCGGCGGGCCCGGCCGAGGTGGAGGCCCGGCTGCGGCTGGCCTCCGGCAAGCTGGCGGCCGGCGCCGTGGCCGACGACGTGCCGCTGGAGATCAAGAGCGGCGACCTGTCGATCGACGAGGGCACCTACACCGCGCGCATCCGCAACCGGGTGCTGGACCTGACGTTCAAGGAGTTCGAGCTCATCAAGTACCTCGCGCAGCATCCGGGCCGGGTGTTCACCCGCGCGCAGCTGCTGCAGGAGGTCTGGGGCTACGACTACTTCGGCGGCACCCGCACCGTGGACGTCCACGTGCGGCGGCTGCGCGCCAAGCTCGGCGTGGAGCACGAGGCGCTGATCGGCACCGTGCGCAACGTCGGCTACCGGTTCGTCACCCCGGACAAGCGCGTCGTTTCGGGGAACGGCTCGGGCTCGGCCTCCGGGTCGAACACCGACTCCGGCGGGGCGTCGAGCGGCGGGTCGGTCGACAGCCGCCCGGCCGACCCCGAACCGGCCCGTACCGCGTACGACCCGGAACCGGCCCGTACCGTGGTGGGGTGACAGGAATCTCCATCGGCGTCGTCCGTCAGCTGAACGAGGCGGACGTCGCCAGCATCCGAGCCCTGGCCGAGGCCGCCGAGCGCGCCGACGGCGTGGCGCCGCTGCCGGAGCAGGTACTGCTCCATCTGAAGCACCACAGCGACGCGGACGCCTGGCATTTCGTCGCAAGGCGGCTTTCCGGCCAGGGCTCTGGGTTGATCAATTCTGAGCTGATCGGGTACGCATTCCTGGACAAGTCCCACCCCGAGGAGGGGCCGTCCGCGGAAGTCGTGGTGGCTCCGGCGGAGCGCCGTCAGGGCGTCGGCGGGGCGCTGCTCGACGCGCTGCGGATGAAGGTACGCCGGGGTGACGGTCCGCTGCGAGTATGGGCGCACGGCGGTCTCCCGGCCGCCGCGGCGCTGGCCGCAAAGCGCGGCCTGGAGACGGCCCGCGAGCTGTGGGTGATGGCGCGGCCGCTCACCGAGGTGCCGGCCCCGCCGCCGGTGGAGGGCGTGACCGTCGCCGCCTTCCGGCCCGGGACGGACGACGAGGCGTGGGTGGATCTCAACGCCCGCGCCTTCGCGCATCATCCGGAACAGGGTTCGATGACGCTCGCGGACCTGCGCGAGCGGATGGCCGAGTCCTGGTTCGACCCCGGCGGGTTCTTCCTGGCCTGGCGGGACGGGAAGCTGGCCGGCTTCCACTGGACGAAGGTCCACGACCACAGCCCCTACGGCGAGGGCCGGGTCGGCGAGGTGTACGTGCTCGGCGTCGACCCGGCCGAGCAGGGCCACGGACTCGGCAAGGCCCTGACGCTCATCGGGCTGGAGCATCTGCGGGAGCGGGGGTTGAAGACGGTGATCCTTTATGTGGAGGGCGACAACGCTCCGGCGGTCACCGTCTACACCAAGCTCGGGTTCACGCGGCGCAGCGCCGACGTGATGTACCGCGTGCCCTGAAGCAGGCCCTCGGCACGTGCCGAGCCGCCTCAGTCGGTGACGCCGACCAGCTGCGCGTACACCACCAGGTTGTCGGCGTAGTGCTTGCCGTCGAACGCGCCGCCGCAGGTGATCAGCCGCAGCTGCGCGGTGTCGGTGTCGGCGGCGTCGCCGGTTCCGTACACGCGCTGCGCCGGGAACCGGTCCTTGTCCACCACCTCGACCGAGTTCACCCGGAACTGCGCGTGCTTCTTGTCCGCGCGGTCCACGACCACCAGCGCCCCCGGCTGCACGTTGCCCAGCGGGTAGAAGACCGCCCGGCCGTACTCGGTGTCGACGTGGCCGACGATGATCGCCGCGCCGCGCTCTCCGGGCGTCGGGTTGCCGCCGAACCAGCCGGCCTCGGACGGCACCCACATCGGCGGTACCGCGACCGCGCCGTCGGCGTCCAGGCCGAGCCGGATCAGCGGGGCGTCGATGCCGACCGAGGGCACCTTCACCCGCAGCGGCACCGAGCGCCCCAGCGGCGCCGCCGGCGGCCCGGACCAGCTGCCGAACAAGGTGCCGCGGGACGGCGCGGGCGGCCCGGACAGCGCGCTGACCCCGGAGCTGACCAGCTTGAACCCGACCGCCACGACGGCTACCGCCAGGACCAGCTTCAGGGTTCTGCGGCGCCCGCCGGCCGGGGGGTCATCCGACATGCGTGCCGGTGGCCCCGCGGCGCCGCATCGTCCACAGGCCGTAGCCGACGCCGCCGGCCACCAGCGCCAGGCCGCCGGCGGTCATGCCGACATCGCCCTTCATCACCGAGCCGCCGCCGCCGGCCCTGGGCGGGTTGGTCGGCGTCGGCCTGGCCCCGTCGAAGATCGTGATGCTGGTGACGCCGTTGAGCTTGTTGCCGCCGCTACCGCAGGTGACGTTCACCGACCAGTTGCCGTTCTGGGCGCCGGAGACGATGGTCGCGACGCCGGCCAGGCCGGCGCCCCGGGGATTGCGGGTCAGCGCGACCGAGCCGTTGTTGGCGAACACCGCGGAGGTGGCCGTGCCGGACTCGGGCTGGATGCAGGTGGGCACCGTGATCAGCACCTGCTGGCCGGGCCGGGCGGCACTCGGCTTGAGCTCCACCGCCGGTCCGCTCAGGCCGCTGCCGGAGCCGTTGTCCGTGGAGAGCGCACCGGACAGGCCGGAGACGCCGGACTCCATACCCGACGCCGCGCCGGAGGCGCCGGACACTCCGGAGGCCAGGTTGTGGTACCCGCTCTGCACGTTCTGGTACCCGTCGGCCAGGCTCTGGTAGCCGTTCGAAACCGTCGACGCGCCGGTCTTGACGTTGTCCACGAGGTCGCCGGCGCTAGCGTGCGTGTTCATCATCCACAACAGCGCGGCCGCACCGCCGCCCACCACCAGGGTCTTCATCCCGAACATCGCGGGAGCCTCCTGTCCGATAAGGATTCGAAGCGGCAAAAGCAGGGGAGGTGTCCCGCCAAGCGGGTACACCTTCCAGAACCATCGATACCGTCACGGAAGGGGTTTCACCTGTTGAGCAGCACTTTTTCGCCCGGATGGCGCAGGCGTTCACCCGGACGCCGAGAATCCACCCGGCAGCAACCCGGCGTTCATCGCCGCGTGTCAGGCTGACGGTCATGACCGGCCCGGCCCCTGAGACCCGCTTCCTGGACCGGGAGATCTCCTGGCTTAGGTTCAACGAACGAGTCCTGGAACTCGCCCAGGACTCCGCCCAGGTACCGCTGTTGGAGCGGGCCCGCTTCCTGGCGATCTTCGCCTCCAACCTCGACGAGTTCTACATGGTCCGGGTGGCCGGCCTGCGCCGCCGCCTGGCCACCGGCGTGGCCACCACCTCGGCCTCCGGCCTGCCGCCGCGCGAGGTGCT
>JABFWL010000562.1 GCA_013362315.1 Catenulispora sp.
GTACACGCAGTTCCTGTGCCCGACACTGCCCGACCCCAGCACGATCTCGGCCTACCAGCCCAAGTGCCCCTACGTCCCGCCGGGCGGGTCTTCTTCCTCGAGCTCTTCTTCGTCGAGCTCGTCTTCGTCGTCGAGCTCCGCGCCCCCGCCCAACTCCGGGCCGCTGCATGCGGTGGGTGCCGGTAAGTGTCTCGACGTGCCGAACTCCAGCACGACCGGTGGCACGCAGCTGCAGATCTACACCTGCTCCGGCGGCAGCAACCAGCTGTTCACCCACACCGGCTCGAACCAGCTCACTGTCTACTCCGGAAGCATGTGCCTGGACGCCAACGGCAAGGGCACCACCAACGGCACCAAGGTGATCATCTGGTCCTGCAACGGCCAGCCGAACCAGCAGTGGAACCTGAACTCCAACGGCACCATCACCGGCGTCGCGTCAGGACTCTGCCTTGATGTGAGCGGAGCCTCCACCGCCAACGGCGCGCTGGTCCAGTTGTGGACTTGCAACGGCGGGTCCAACCAACAATGGCACCTCGGATGACGTAGGGCGGCGAACACCGCCGGCCTCCGCGCCGAGCGCGGGGTTGACCTGGAGCGCGCTCCAGATACCAGCATCTGGGGCATGGAGTACACCAACCTGGGCGGTCCCGGCGGACCGCGCATCAGCACTCTGGCTTTGGGTGTCATGACGTTCGGCGCGGTGGTCGAGGAGGCGACGTCGTTCGCCATCCTCGACCGGTTCCGCGAGGCGGGCGGCACGTTCATCGACACCGCCGACTGCTACTGCTTCTGGATCGAGGGCCGCACCGGCCGGGAAAGCGAGGAGCTGCTCGGCCGGTGGCTGGCCGCTCGCGGCTGCCGTGACGACGTCGTCTTGAGCACCAAGGTCGGCGCTCAACCGGACCCGGCGCTGGCCGGCACCTGGCCCCGCAACGCCGAGGGACTGTCGAACGCCACGGTGCGCGCTGCCGCCGACGGCAGCCTCGAACGCCTGAGGACCGACCACGTCGAGATCTTGTTCGCGCATATCCAGGACCTCTCGGTCGAGCTGCGCGAAACCGTCGGCGCCTTCGCCGAGCTGATCACCGACGGCAAGATCGGCGCCGCCGGCGTCTCCAACCACCCGACGAGCGTGATCCGCACGGCCCGGGCCGCGGCCGCCGAGCTGGCCGTCCCGCCCTACACCGCGGTCCAACAGCGTCACAGCTTCCTGCGACCCCGTCCCGGCGCCAGCTTCTACGGCTATGGCCCCCAGGTCGCCGCCGATGAGGAACTGCTGGCCCTGGTCCGCACATCCCCGGACCTGTCGATGATGGCCTACTCGTTCCTCATCGAGGGCGCTCTGGTCCGCGAGGACCGGCCGCTGCCGTGGCAGTACGACACCGCGCAGAACCAGGCCCGCCGGCAGGCCTTGTGGCGTGTCGCCGCCGAGGCCGGGGTGACGCGGACCCAGCTGGCGCTGGCCTGGCTGCTGCGCGGCGAGACCGACATCGTACCGATCATCGGAGTGAGCTCGGTGGCACAGCTCGACGACGCGCTCGGCGCGCTGGACGTGCCGCCGGACGCCGTCGCGGAGCTGGTGGAAGCGGCGGAGGAGGCCTGATCGACGCCTTGACGGTCAGGCCAGGGATTGCTTTTCCAGCTGCGGCTCACTCACCTCAAGCCACACTCGACTCCGATGGTACGAGGTCGAACTTAGCGTCCGTGTATCAAAAAGCCGATATACGATGGCAACACGCCTGCGCCTTGGCTTGACGGAGTGTCAACCAACCAACCGGCCCGGACCACGGGCCGCCGGACCTGGTGGGGCGTTCGCGCGCCGCGACCAGCCGCGGCTCGGTGGTCAAGGGTGGCGATGCGGCGTGCACCCATCATGGAGGATTCATGCGAAGACTGATCGTTTCGACGCTGGTGGCGCTTGACGGCGTGGTGGAGGATCCGGGCGGTATGGCGGGCTCAGAACGCGGCGGTTGGGCCAACTCGTACTTCAACGAGGAAGCTGCCGAGCGGTCGATCGAACGTCTGCAAGGATGCGACTACTTCCTGTGCGGACGGCGAACGTACGAGATGTTCTCCCAGGCCTGGCCGGCGGCCACAGGCCCATACGCCAAGGCACTCAACGAGATACCGAAACTCGTCGCCTCCAAGACGCTCGACGAACCGCTCGCCTGGAACGCCAGACTGCTCAAGACCGACGACCCGCTCGCGGAACTCGAGACGATCAAACGCGAGGACGGACGCGACATCATCATGTACGGCAGCGTGTCGCTGATGGCGGCGCTGTTCGCCCGCGGTCTCGTCGACCAGTTGGACCTCCTCGTCTGCCCGGTCGTGGTCGGCTCGGGTCAGCAGCTGTTCGGTTCTCCTGCTCCGACCATCCAGATGGAGCTTGCAGCACAGACTTCGCTGGCCACCGGTGTAGCCGTCCTGAGTTACCGGGTGATCGACTCGGGCGCCTGAGGCGCCAACCTGAGGAGGCGGTGAACGGTCAGGCCGCCAGGTCGGCGACTCGTCAAACGCTGATTCGCCACTGTCGCGCAGGTGGTGGGGGTCTGTTCGCGAAGCTAGCGTTTCGGGACGAATGTCGCTCGACCTTCCTGGCCGCTGCTTGCAGGCCGCGTTATGAAAGGCAGGACTGATGTCCGCTTTCTCCGCCTCCTTCAGCCCGAATGCCGCCAGCGTCCTGATCATGCTGGGTGATGACGCCGCTGATGCGCAGTTCGAGAATCTTCTCGCCGAACTGAGCAGACATGGACTCGACGTGCATCGCGCGGCCACGGCTGAACAGGCACGGGCGCTCGTGCGGGCCGAGGCGGGGCTGGGCGCGGCGCTGGTCGAGTGGGACAGTGCGGACGTCGAGATGGATGGGCCGGCGGGCACCGGGCAGGTGCTGCGCGCCATAGCCGAGCGGTTCTCCGGTATGCCGGTGTTTCTGCTGGTGGAAGGGGACGGCGGGGATGTGCCGCTGTGGGCATACGAGGTCATCCACGGATGCGTCTGGCCGCTGGAGGACACCGCGGCGTTCATCGCCGGGCGGATCGCCAAGGCTGTGGCTGATTATCGCGAGCGGGTGCTGCCGCCCTTCTTCAAGGCGTTGCGGCGGTTCGACGACTCGAACGAGTTCTCCTTTCACACCCCGGGCCACGCCGGCGGGGTCGCGTTTCTGAAGTCGCCGGCCGGGCGTGCGTACTTCGACTACTTCGGGGAACGGCTCTTCCGCAGTGATCTGTCGATCTCGGTGGCCGATCTGGGTTCTCCGCTGGAGCACACCGGTCCGGTGGGGTCGGCCGAGCGCAATGCGGCGCGGGTGTTCGGGGCCGAGCGCACGTTCTTCGTGCTCAACGGCAACTCGACCGCCAACAGGATCGTCGGCCATCACAGTGCGGTGGCGGGGGAGCGGATGCTGGTGGACCGCAACTGCCACAAGTCGATTCTGCATGCGCTCACCATCTGCGGCGCCACGCCTTCCTACCTCGTTCCCCAGCGGAACGGCCTGGGTCTGGCCGGCCCGATCCCGCCGAGCGCGCTGCGTGGCGCTCCGGAGGCGGTGTCGGCCGTCGTCACCAACTCGACGTATGACGGGCTGTGCTACGACGCCGTGCGGGTGGCGGACCTGCTGGCCGACGCCGTCCCGCGGATCCATTTCGACGAGGCCTGGTTCGCTCACGCCGCGTTCCACCGGCTCTATGCCGGCCGCTTCGGTATGGCCGTGGTGCCCGGCACGATCGCGGAGGACCGCCGGCCGACGGTGTTCGCCACGCAGTCCACGCACAAACTGCTGGCGGCTCTTTCGCAGGCGGCGATGGTGCATCTGCGGGAGGCTCCGCGGGATCCGGTGGATCCGGGTCTGTTCAACGAGACGTACTTGATGCACAGCACCACCTCGCCGTCCTACCCGATCATCGCGGCCCTGGACGTGGCGGCGGCCATGATGGACGGCCCCGGCGGCGAGCACCTGATGACGGAGGCCATCACCGAAGCCGTCCGCTTCCGGCAGGCCATGGCCCGCCTGGCCGACCGGATCGCCACCGCCGGCGACCGGCCCGACTGGTTCTTCGGCGTCTGGCAGCCCGACACGATCGTCGGCGCGCGGACCGAGACCCTGGTCTGCGACCCCTCGCACTGGATCCTCGAACCCGGCGCGCCGTGGCACGGCTTCGACGACCTGGAGGCCGGCTACTGCCTGCTGGACCCCGTCAAGGTGACCATCACCTGCCCCGGCATCACCGCCGGCGGCACCGCGACCGACCTCGGGATCCCGGCCAGAATCGTCGCCGCCTACCTGGAAGCCCGCAACATCGTTGTGGAAAAGACCGGCGACTACACCCTGCTGGTGCTGTTCTCCCTCGGCACCACGAAAGGCAAGTGGGGAACTCTGGTCGACGCCCTGGTCGACTTCAAGCACGCCTACGACAACGGCGGCCTCGTTGAGGACTTCATTCCGGCGCTCGGCCTGACCGGCTCACTGCGGGAACTCTGCGAGCGCATGCACGCGAAGCTCCGCGACGTGGGCCTGGCAGCCCTGCTCGACGAGGTCTTCACCGAGCTGCCGCCCGCCGCCCAAACCCCCGCCGAATGCCACGCCCGCCTGGTCCACTCAAAGGTGGAACGAGTCCGTCTGGAAGCCCTGCCCAACCGGATCGCGGCCTCGCTGGTCGTGGTCACTCCGCCGGGTATCCCGATGCTGATGCCGGGGGAGGAGCTCGGCTTGGCCGACGGCCCGGTGCTGCGGTATCTCAGCGCTCTGCAGGAGCTGGACCTCGCGTTTCCGGAGCTGGGCACTGATCTGCACGGGGTGCATCGGGACGGTGAAGGGGCGTTCTGGGTGGACTGTGTGACGGAATGAGAGCGGACCATGCAAACCCGCATCCATGGCCGTCTGTCTACTCTGAGTTGGTTACGCGCCTATGCAGGATGTTCTCTACCGGCCCGCACAGGCGCGCGTGTCAGCTCGTCACCAACGTCGCCGTATCCATGTCCGTGGTGCCGCCGTTGACTGCCGGGTACACCTGGAAACGCAGGGCCGAGAGGGTCTGCGGGACTGTGTACACAACCTTGTAGAACGTGTAGCTACCTGCGGCAACGCTGTAGGACGTGCAGGAGTTCGTGTTGGGGCCGAGACCCCACAAGCAGAAGGTGCCGCTGGCCGTCCCGCCCTGGGATGAGAGCCACACCGTCGCCGTGTAGGAGGTGCCCGCCACGGCGGTGGCCGGTACGTCCTGGTAGACCGAGCCGCCTGCGACATTGGTGTTGAAGGCCAGGTAGCCGCTCGCGTCCTGGGCTGTGGCCGGGGCGCCGGTGGAGGTGTTGTAGTCGACCATGTTCACGGTGCCCCCGGTCGGGATGAAGCGCTGCCAGCCGGTGGTGTTCTGCTCGAAGGAGCCGGCGGTCAGCGCGTTCGCGACGAGGCTGGTGGTGTCCAAGTCGGTGGTGCCGCCGTTGACGGCCGGGTAGACCTGGAAGCGGATCGACGAGTACGTCGACGGCAGGCTGAGGACCACCTGCAGCCGGGTGTAGCCGGTGCCGACCGTGTAGCTGTGGCAGCTGTTGACGTTCGGTCCCAGGGCCCAGGCGCAGAACGTGCCGCTGGCGGTGCCGGACTGCGCGGCGACCCACGCCGTCGCGGTCCACGAGCTGTTGGCCGGCGAGCTGACGTTGACGTCCTGGTAGACCGAACCGCCGGCGGCGTTGGTGTTGAAGGCCAGGTACCACGTGCCGTCATGGGCCGAGGCCGGGGCGCCGGAGGCCGTGTTGTAGTCGACCATGTTCACGGTCGCCCCGGCCGGGATGAAGCGCTGCCAGCCGGCTGCCGAACCCTCGAAGGAAGGCGAGAGCAGCAGGTTGCTCCCGGTCGAGGCGGCCGAGGCGAACGCCGCGGTGCCGTTGGGCGTGCCGAGGCCGGTGGGGCCGTCGTAGCCGGGTCCGGCGGTGCAGAAGTAGGCGGGGCTGCACGTGCCGTTGTTTCCGGAGGTCACGTCGTTCAAGGCGGCGGTGTGCTGGTAGGGGTACTGCGCCGGCCGGTCGCCACTGCCCGGGGTGCCGGCCAGGGCGTAGACGGAGGCGACGATGGGCGACGCCGCCGAGGTGCCGCCGTAGACCTGCCAGCCGGCGGCGCCGTAGCTGTCGTAGACGGCGACGCCGGTCGCCGGGTCGGCGACCGCGGACACGTCGGCGACCATGCGCTTGGAGCAGCCGGAGTCGGTCTGCCAGGCGGGCTTGGCGTCGTATCCGGAGCAGCCCGACCCGGCGCCCTCGGTGCTGCTGGTCTTCCAGACGCTCTCGGTCCATCCGCGCGCGTTCGAGGCTCGAGTCAGGCTCGTGCCGCCGACCGCGGTCACGTACTGCGACGCGGCCGGGTACTCGACGCCGGCGCTGTATGCGCCGTCGCCGGAGGAGACGGTGATGGCCACGCCCGGATGGTTGAAGTAGGAGCTGTCGTAGCCGGCGTCCGCAGCACTGTCGCCACCGCCCCAGCTGTTGCTGACGAACCGCGCCCCGAGGGCCACGGCCTCGTTCTCCGCGGCGCCGAGGTCGGCCATCGACGCGGAGTTCGCCTCGACCAGCAGGATGTGGGCCGACGGCGCGATGGCCGAGACCATGTCCACGTCCAGCGAGATCTCCCCGGCCCAGCCGGAGTCGCCGATCGGGTAACTGGTGCCGCCGGTCTGGTTCACCTTGCGGAAGCAGCCGTTTGCGGTAGTGCAGGCGCTCAGACCGTACTGGCTGCGGTAGGCGGCGAGGTCGCTCTCGGCGTTCGGGTCGTCGTAGGCGTCGACGATCGCGACCGTCTCGCCGGCGCTGCCGGTCCCGGAGAGGTTGTAGGCCGAGCGCAGGTCGGTCGGGCCGTATCCGGACGGGGTGGCGTTCGGCGCGATGGCGTCCGCCTTCACCCCCTGGATGTCGGTGCGGGCCAACGCCATACAGGCCATCCGCCCGTCGCTCGGCGCCGCGCACAGGCGCTTGACCGTGACTTGGTGCCCGCTGGACGACACGGTACTCGGGACCGGGCCGGACGCCGCGAGAGCGCTTTGGGCGGTACCGATCGAGAGCGCGGCGGCGGTGAGGGTGGCGAGCGCGACCAGGGATCTGACCGCGCGGTTCCGGTGGGGTGTTTCCACGAAGGCTCCTGGCGAAAGGCGGGGGCGGTGGCGTGGAGCGGGCGGGCGCACGACGAATCAGGGCTCGAATTCACTGTCGGCGATGGTGAACCTACTGGCCGTTCCACCGGGGTGCAAGAGCGCTCGGCGGCCGAGTGGCAGTGGGGTCGGTCGGCAGCCACCGCCGTGGCTCCTGCGTTCCTCATATCCCCGGAACATGGGCCGCCGCAGACGATCGTCTGTCCACGAGCGCGCTGACCGGGGTGCTCTGGGCCGACGCGCCGCCGGCCCGCTCGGAATCCGGTTCAGCAGCCGCCCAGGGCGCGTCGAGGAATCCCGCCCCGGCGCCTGCCCCAGCCGGGCGAACGGCGCGTCGACCGCGCTGATCGCCACACCCGCCAGCCCGGCTTCCTCCGCCAGGTGCGCCGCGTTGCCGGCGTGATCGCTGTGCGCGTGGGTCAGCACGATCCGCTGGACGTCCCGCACCGTCTTCCCGATCGCGGCCAGCCCCGCGACCGTGCGTTTCTGCGAGCTCTTCACACCGGTGTCGACCAGCGTGACCCCGCCGTCGTCGTCGACCAGGGCGTAGATGTTGACAAAGTCGAACGCGGCGGCCGGAATGCGCCAGATGTTCTTCGCCACCTCGTAGGCGGGTTCGTTAGCCATGCGCCGGGGATCCCCGACCGCGATCACGCGGCGCTGACACGGGAGAGACGACATGCACCAGCACACCGCGCGACCTGCTTGAAGTGCGTGAACGTGAGACTCCGCCGGAGCCGTTCCCGGCCCGTCTTCAGCAACGGGCCGGGAACGGTCTTGCTAGCTGAGCAACACACGTGCTTGGGGTGCAGGGACGGTGTTGCCGGTGTCACCGTGCTGCAACCGGGTCGCCTGTAGACACAGCACATGATGTCGAAGAAGAATTCTGATCACTGGTTCACGGGTCCCGGAATGTCGCGGCGCCGGCTCATCATGGCCGGCGCCGCGGGCGTCGGTGCCGTCGGTGCCGTCGGTGCTGGGAGCCTGGGGGGCGCGGCCTGGGCCTCGGATGCCGCGGACGGCGCCGGGTCGGGTGCGGGTAGGGGACCGGGTCTGGCTGGGCTCGCCGACACTGTCTTCGCTGCCCTGAAGCGGCACCGTCTCGTGGCGATCGGCGAGGTCCACGGGCTGCAGGAGCACTACGATGCGCTGGCTTCGGTGCTGACTGATCCTCGGTTGCCGGGCCTGGTCGACGATGTGGTGTTCGAGGGCGGCAACTCGCTGTACCAGGCTGTCGCGGACCGTTTCGTCTCGGGGCTGCCGGTGGCGCGCAGTGAGCTGCGTCCGCTGTGGCGGAACTCTACGAACTCGCCGCTGGCCACCGGGGATGAGCCGATCTACGAGGATCTCTTTCGAGTTGTGCGCGCCGTCAACTGGCGGCTGCCGGCCCAGCGGCAGGTCCGGTTGCTGCTGGGGGACGCGCCGATCGACTGGCCGAAGATCACGACTGCGGACCAGGTGCTTGCGCTGCGCAATGAGCGCGATGCTTTCGCCGCCTCCCTTGTGCGGCGCGAAGTACTCGACAAGGAGCGCAAAGCCCTGATCTGTTACGGTGCCGCTCATGTGACGCACCACGCGGGCACCACGAGGCCGCCCGGGACGCCGAGCGGTGTGGTGTCGCTCATCGAGGAGCAGACCGGTCAGCGAGTGTTCTCCCTGGTGACGTTGGTGCCGTTGGCCGGGGACCCCGGCGGCCTTGCCGCGCGGCTGTCGCCGTATCCCCGTGGGGTGGTCATCCCGACCACCGGAACGTGGCTCGGGGCGTTCGACGCCGGAGACGTCTTCCCGGCCTTCGCTCCGGGAGCGTCGGGGCAGCCGGTCAACACCAACTGCGGCGTGCCGCTCGGCAAGCTCACCGACGGCGGGCTCTACCTGGGCCGGGCCGAGGACTTGACGATGTCGCGTCCGGATCCCGCCATCTATCTGGACCCGGCGTACTGGGCCGAGTTGCAGCGTCGCAACGACTTGCAAGGAGGCGTTGTCGATCTTGATGTATTGCGTACCGAGCAGTCCGTGCATTTCATGCCGCAGCCTGTTCCACCGCCCTTGCTGTGCTCCTAGGAAGGCGGTGAACTATGTGAAGTTTCCAGGGAAGGCCCGGCCCTGGGTCGTCGCCACGGCCATGGCCGCGCTGTGCGCAGCGGTCCCCGCCGACGCCATCGGGCAGCAGCCTGCAGGTACCCGGCCTGTTTGCCGGGCCCCGGCTGTCGGCCCGTCTAGCCTGCCGCCGCTCACCCCTACGACGGTGGACACCCTCCAGCAGGCCTACGCCTGCATATTCGACCACTACTACGATGCCGCCGCGCTGGACGACCGACGGCTGCTCGACGGTGCCTTCGCCGGGTTCACGCAGGAGCTCGACCGCCTCGGTCTGGAACAAGGCGAGGCGACGATGCCGGCCCTGTCCGGCGAGCGCGACAAGGACTGGGCCGCGTTCGCCGCCGTCTATGAGCGGGTGACGAGCCGGCTGCCCGCCGCCACGGCGCGTCAGGCGGTGGCCTCGGCGGCCATGACCGCGTTGGTGGGCGCCCTGGCCGACGACCACGCGGGGTGGCAGCGGCCGGTCTTGCCGCCGGACCACCGGCCTGGCGAGATGTACGGGGTCGGGTTTGCCACCTCGCCTACCGGTCCGCTAGGACCTGTACCTCGGCACCGTGGTGGGGACGCGGACCGCGGGAGTGGTGGCCGGGCAGGCGTCGCCGTGGCTGCTGGCCGACGGCAGCGTGCTCACCCTGCCGTCGACACACGAGGTCGGCGCCGGCCACGAGATGATCGACGGGATCGGCGTGGCCCCCGACGTCTTCCTCCCCACCACGCCGGACGATCTGTCCACCGGGCACGACGCCGTCCTCGCCAAGGCGCTCAGTCTGTTCGGGCGCTGATATCGGGTTCGGGAAGGTGGTCTCGCGACGAGGCTGCCTTCCCGGCCTGTGAGCGCTTGGCCAGGTGCGGGCCCTGGGCCCGGGGCCTCGGGCAGTCTTCCTACACGGCGCGCACCTGGTCGGACACTCCTCACGGTTCCGCTGTTCCTGGGGTCAGCGGCACGGCTCCTGGGGTCAGCGGCACAGCGTCGGGAAGGAGACCTCGACAGCGATTCCGCCGTCGGCTCGGGGCCGTATCGTCAAGTCGGCGTCGTGGGCGTGCGCGACCGCTGCGACGATGGACAGGCCCAGTCCCAGGCCGCCGCTGTTGGTGCTGGTGCGATCGGTGTCCAGGCGTTGGAAGGGCTCGGTGAGCCGTGGTATCGAGTCGGTGGGGATCATCGGTCCGCTGTTGCCCACCGACAGGACGGCGCGGCCGTCGTGGACTCCGGCGCTGAGTTCGATCCATCCGTCGGCCGTGTTGTGGCGCCCGGCGTTGTCCACCAGGTTCGCGATGAGACGTTCCAGCAGCTGCGGGTCGCCGGACACCGGGGCGTGTTCGAGGTCGATCCGCATATCGATGCCTGGATGCCTGGGGTGGGCGGTGATGGCGATGTGTTCGGCCAGCGACGCCAGATCGACGGGTTCGCGTCGATCGGTGCCCGCCTGCCCGCGGGCGAGCGTCAGCAGGGCCTCGATGATCCGTTCCTGTTCTCGGACGGCGGCGACGACGCGTTCGTGGGCGGCGCGCAGCGACTCGATGCTGGGTTCTGGGTCGCCGAGTGCGATCTCGGCGAGAGTGAGCTGCCGGGTCAGGGGCGTGCGTAGCTCGTGGGAGGCGTTGGCGATGAAGCGGCGCTGGGCGCGAAAGGCGTGTTCAAGGCGTTCGAGCAGGGCGTCGAACGTGTCGCCGAGCTCTTTCAGTTCATCGGCCGGCCCGCTGAGGCTGAGGCGTTCATGCAGGTTGTGCGCGGAGATCGCCTGTGCCTTCGCCGCGATGTCCCGCACCGGCCGCAGTACACGGCCGGCGACGAGGTAACCCAGGACGAAGGCGGCCAGTACCGCGACGGCGAGGGTGATGCCCGATCGGATGAGGAACTGATGGATGTCGCTGGTGTGAAGTCGGCCCAGCTGTGTCTGGATTTCGCGGTCGGCCGCAGCGGTCGGTCCAGATTGGAAGAAGGTGGCGCTGCCGGAATCGGGCTGGGCCGCCGGACCGGGCTTTCGACCCGGCGGCGCGGTGTAGACGGTCGCGCCTGTGGTGCGCTGCACGAGGACGTTGGACACCGCCAACAGGCCCAGACCGAACAGGAGGAACCCGGCCCCGAACAGGATCGAGATCCGGACGCGGGCGGTCCGCCAGGCGGCGGGAAACCAGCGCGAGCTGAACACGCTTCGAGTGCGGGCGGTGGCTTCGCGCATGTCAGATCCGGTAGCCCACCTTCGCGACGGTCTCGATCAGCGGCGGATCGCCGAGGCTGCGCCGCAGCCGGCTCACCGTGACCTTCACCGCCGTCGTGACCGGGTCGGTCGCCTCGTCCCACACCCTCTCCAGCAGCTCCTCGGCGGAGACCACGCGTCCGTTCGCGCTCAGCAGCACCTCCAGCACCCCGAACTCCTTCGGCCTGAGGTCCAGCAACCGGCCGCCTCGGCTCACCCGGTGCCGCGCGACGTCCATCTCCAGGCCGTCCCAGCTCAGCACCGGCGCCACGACCGGATGCGTCCGCCGGGCCAGGGCCCTGATCCGCGCGAGGAGTTCGGCGAACGCGAACGGCTTGCCCAGATAGTCGTCGGCGCCGATCGCCATGCCCGCGACGAGGTCGTCGACGCTGCTCGCCGCGGTCAGCATGAGTACCCGACCCTCGCCGCCGGCCGTGACCAGCCGCGTGCACACCACGTCGCCGTGCAGCCCGGGCAGGTCGCGATCGAGCACGATGACGTCGTAGCGGTTCACCATGGCCTGCTCCAGGCCGCTCGCGCCATCGAAGGCCAGGTCGACAGCCATGCTCTCGCGGCGCAGGCCCACGCCCACGGCATGGGCCAGCTCCCGGTCGTCCTCGATCACCAGTACGCGCATGCCCCCAGCATGCGCCATTCCCGGTTGCAGCGCGGTTGCACGGCGGTGAGAAGCCCAGGTGACGCCGCACCTGGTAGGCCATGTCACCGCCGCTGGTCAGGTGGCACCTCAGGACGAGACCCGCACCAGCATCTTCCCGGTGTTCCCGCCGGACAGCATGCTCAAGAACGCGTCCACGATGTTCTCGAAACCGTCGACCACCGTCTCATCGACCGGAACCCGGCCCGACTGGATGTGCGGAGTCATGAAGTCCTCGAACTCAGGGCGTATATCCGTGCCCGCCACATCCTGCGCCAGTTCGAGGTGCTGGTGACGGAGGCGCGCGACGCGGCAGCCGGGACTGTGTCGGGCACGGTGCGTATCGCCGCCTTCCGCAGCGCCGCATTGCATCTGCTGCGGCCCGCGCTCGAAACCCTCGGCGCGCGCTGCCCCGGCGTGGTGCCGCAGGTGCTGATCGTGCCGGAGCTCGGCCGCGGGACAGCCGGCGAGGTCGCGGACGGCCGGGCCGACGTCGGCATCGCCACGCTCTCCGAGGACGAGGATCCGCTCCCGGGCCTGTCCGCCGTGGAGTTACTCCGCGAGCCGTATTTCCTCGTGCGGCCCAAGGGCCGCCCGGACGTGACCGGCCTGCCGCTGGTCGACTGGGCCGAGAACTGCTCCTCCTCTACGCGATCCTGGTGGAGTCGCCAGGATTGGCTGCCCGCCACCACGATCGACGTCGCCGACGACGGTGTGGTGCTCTCGATGGTCGCCAAGGGCATCGGCTTCGCGGTACTGCCGCAGCTGACGCTGACCGATCCGCATCCCGGCGTCGAGGTCGTCCCGCTCGGCGCCGAGCCACCGACCCGGCGGCTGGTGCTGACGACGACACCGGCGACGGCCCGGGCCGTGGCGGTGCGCGAGCTCATCGACTGGTTGATGATCGTTCTCGCGTCCCTCGTTCTGTTGCTGCTGATGGCTGATTTGGTCCGTATGTCCCGTTCGCGGGCGAAGCGTGGCAAGCGCCCATGAGCCACCGGGCCTCACCGAGATCCGGACCTCGAGCAGTTCCTAGCTCGTGGTCACGGAGACGTCGAGTGCGTCGCTCTTCGCGTCCCTGTTCCACCAGAGGTGCAGCACGTGAATTCCCAGCCCGTAGGCCGAGTAGTCGGACCCTTCGGCCACCAACTGCTGCTGGCAGGCGCCCGGGTCGTAGTTCCACACGTCCCCGGCCTTGCGGTACTGGCATACCCGCAGCTGCATCCGCTTCGGCTTGTCCTCTCGCGCGGCCGGCAGGATCACCAGCCCGACGAGGCGCCCCGTGGCGTCCTTCACCGTGACCTGCGGCTCCGGCGGCAGGTTGCAGGACCCCTTGCAGGACGACCACCCGGCCGGCGGCAGCACCCGGTACTGCCCGGGCGCCGTCGGAGCGGGGCCGGGCGTGTCCGGTCCGCCGTCGGAGGAGGACCCGCCCGCCCCGACCGACCCCGACGAAGCGCAGCCTGACGCCAGCGTGGCGGCGCCGAGCAGGAGAACGCCCGCCACCAGTGACTTCGTACGCTGCTTCACTCTGGTGTCCCCGGAGTCGGATCGTCGTGGAACGTGATGTATCCGACCGGGCGGCCGTCGGCGTCCCGGCGGGCGCCCGCGGCGTCCGCGCTGACCACCGCGGTCAGCGTCAGGCGGCGCGCGCCCCAGTCCAGCACGTCACCGGGGCGCGCCGTCACCTGGGTCTCCGGCCGGCCGCCGGGGCCGGAGAAGTCGCGCAGCACCAGGCGCACCGCTGGCTTCGACGGGTCCGGGTTGATCGACACGATCCCGACCGCGATGTCGTTGGCGATGTACTGCGCGCGCTGGCCCAGTGTCAGTTCCGGCGATCCGGTCACGGCTTCACCCTCGTCACGGCTTCACCTTCGTCACGCCCATCTCGTCGAAGTACTTGTGCCACTCGTCCTCGGTCAAGGTGATCTTGCCGATCGTCTGGCCGTGGTCGTCGGTGGCGTTGACGCCCCACGGATTCAGCAGCGTGATGGTCGGCGGGTGCGCGTTCAGGTCGACGCTCTCCACCGAGTACTCGTGCGCGGTCACGATCTTCCCGCCGTCGACGTACTCGCCGTCGCCGTCCCACCACAGGAAGCCCTTGTCCTTGTGGCTGCCGGTGGTGACGGCGCGGCCGTCGTGGATCCACTGCGCGACGTCCTTGAGCGAGTGGTCGCCGGGGTCCGGGCTGTCGGTGTGCTGGCCGGTGAGGTCGTGCAGACCCCGGCCGCCGCCCCCGCCGTCGATCGCGCCGTACCCGCCCTGGTACTGGGCGTACGCCTTCTCATAGATCGCGACCCACTGGGAGTTCGGCGTGGTCTTCGCGTAGGCGATGCTGCCGTCGGCCCGGGTCGGCAGCCGGCCGTCGACCGTGATGTCGACCGGCTTGCCGTCCTTGTAGAACGTGACCGTGTAGGTGCCGTTGGCGTTCTGGTGCATGCGGGCCGGCACGAAGTCCGGGCTGCGCTCGGCGATCGCGGCGGCCGAGGACAGGAACCAGCAGTCGCCGTCGTTGCCCTGCTGGAGGTCCTGCTCGATGTCGACGCCGTTCGGCCCGAACAGCGGGATGTCCGCCGCGTCGCCCCAGTGCAGGTCCTTCTCGTAGTCGGTCTTCCAGTTCGGCTGCAGGTTCCCCAGGTCCGACTGCACCAGCGTCAGCGTCTCCGCGCTCACGTCCGTGAGCAACAGGTTCGACCAGGCGATCTTCGAGTCCTTGTCCCCCTGCCCGATCTCCTGGTTCAGCGCCGCGCGGTCCTCCGGCGTCATCATCGCCAGCAGCGCGTCGACCTCGGCCGGTGACAAAGTGCTGAGACGCTGCAGGATCAGCGCGCCGGCGAGTCCGGGGAACATGACGTTGCCGCCGTCCCCGAGAGTCTGGCGCACGAAGCCGATGGTGTCGAGGATCTTCTGCGGGTCGACCGGGCTGGGCAGCACGTCGTTGCCCATGTACTCCATGCCCGCGAGGTCGGACAGGGTGCCGCCGTTGCCGGTGAAGGTGGCGTTGAAGTCGCGGAACTCCGGGCCGGCCAGGGTCGCCTTCACCCGGCGCAGGTCCTGTTCGGCCGCGGCCACCGCGGCCGCACACGTCTTCATCGCCTTGTCGTGCTGGGAGGAGGCCGCGTCGTTCGCGGCCTCCAGGCGCCAGCGGTCGCCGCCGAAGCCGCCGCCGATCCCGTCGACCGCCTCGGGGTGCGCCTGGGCGTGGGCGTGGATCGCGTTCTGTTCCTTGGTGAAGTCGGCCTGACCGGCCCGCATCTCCTGTGCGTACGTCCGCACCGCCTGCGCGGCCGTGCCGTACGCGTAGACCATCGCGCCGAGAAGGTTCGGCAGCGGTTCCAGGGTCTTCTTGAACGCCTCGGCGCTCTTGCCGAGCCAGGCGCCGAGATTCGGGTCGCCGAGCATACCCGTGATGCCGGAGCGCACATCGTTGCTCTGCGTCTCGCGGTCGGCCAGCCGGGCGGCCACGGCATCGTACTCCGACGGGTCGCCGGGCCAGGGGTTGTAGGTGGGCAGCGGGTCCGCGCCGCCGCCGCCCGGTGCCTCGTTCGTCATTCGGCGAACACCCGGCCGTGGTGACCGCTTCCTTCCTTCGCGAGCTGCTGGTCCATCTGTTCGGCGGCCTTCGCCGCCGCGTCGGCGAGCGAGGCCAGCGTGGTGAGGTAGGAGTGCAGGCTGTCGCCGCAGGCCTTGTCAGTGCCGGCCAGCATAGACAGGTCGTCGTTGAGGACGTCCGAACACACCGGCGAGAAGTAGACCGGCTGCGCGAAGTCCCCGACCAGGCGGTGCAGCGTACTGGCGAAGCCGCTCAGAGCTTGACTGTTCAGCGCGAGATCACTCACAAGGCCCCCGAGTCTTGTGTCGGTTTCGGCGGTCGCCCGCACTGTCAGCGAACATGCGGCGTCCACACCGGACGTGTGATCGTAGAACGAATCCGACCTCTGCAACAAGGTGTTGGGAACCCGCTAGGCATCGAGCTGCGTGTCAGCGCCGAGCGAGAGAACTACTACGGCAACGGCGAGCCTCGCAAAATTCTGCGCCGCTCCTTTGGCTAATCCCTGACCAGGAGTGCGAAGAAGATTGCCATCGAGACGCTGCCCAGGTAGCTTTCGAGCACCAGCAGCACCTGCGCGGCGGCGCCGAAGTTGGGATCAAGGTCTCTGAAGGCCAGCGGGTTCAAGAAGTTGATCAGACATCCGTGCACCGAGCGGTCGAGACCGGATGGCCCGCACGCCCACACCGCCAAGCTGAAGAGCATGAGTACCGCCGCCATCCAGCCCAGCATCCGGAAGGGCTTGTAGCTGTAGCCACAGACGGCGTCGAACACCGCCTCCCAGATCCGGGTCAGCCCTGGCGGCCGGGTCCGGTGCTGGGCGCGGCGCCGGTTCAGCAGGGACCGTTCCCGCTTCGTCCGCTCCTGCAGCGGCAGGTACATGTCCGCCGCGTTCTGATACGCCATAGCGGCGTGTCGTGGCAGGCCCAAGTCCAGGAACTCCCGGCCCATGGCGTCGAAGTGGGCTGCGATGCGGGCGTTCTGGGCGCGGTTCAAGTTGAACTGGCCGCGGCGTTCGGTCTCGGTGGCAAGGTAGGAGCGGATGGCCGCGTGACGGCGGGCGTCGGCGTCGCCGCTGGTGTCCTCCCACTCGTAGTACTCCTTCACCAGGGCCAGGTTGCCGCCGCGCTCGCGGGGCGGCGGCACCTGACTGTCGAAGGCGTACACCAGCGTCGGCAGGTAGCTGTCGAGGCGTTCGAGCAGTTCCTCTTCGCGCTGGGAGAGTTCGGCGTCCCTGAGCGCGTCCTCGACGCGGTCGCGATAGTCGAGTTCACACTTGGCGATGTCGTCGACGATCGACTCGATGCCCGGAAAATTGGCGCTCGGCACGACCGTGATTTTAGGGACTGTCAGGTGAGCCGTCGATTCCCACCGACGCTGACTGTGCAGGCACCGGCGGCGGCATTAGTCTTGCCGGAGTTGAGCCTCGGTGATGTGGGGACGCAGGGGACTCAGAATCTCCGGGGCGGGCGGATCTTCACCTGATCGCGGAGATCGCGCACCCGTGCGACCTGTCGATCGAACACGTTCGTGTAATGGGTGCGGTTCTCCACTCCTTCCCACAGCGCCTTCATGCGTTCACTCAAGTAGGTCGGAGGCATCCAGAGCGGCACCAGCTGGTTCAGCGCGAACAGCAGCGAGTCCAGGGGATCGCGGTCGCGCTCGATGTCCATCTCGGCGCGGGCCACGATGACGTCCTTCACCGTGGTCAACAGCCATTCGTGGAGCGCGAACTCCTCGCAGAACCGGAGCAGCATCGGAAGGTCGTCGGGCCGGCCCTGCAGACGGACGGCGTGCAAGTTCGCTACGTCGCTCTTGACGATGCCCACCGTCGGCACGTTGTCCGGATGGAGCGTCGCCCCCCATCTGACCACGGCCGTGCCGGCGCGCAGCGCGGTGTGATAGTCCAATTTGGGACTCTGCTGCACGCTGTCGATGATGCGGTCGCTGATGGACGTCAGGTCCATGCCCTGGGCCGGCGTGGTGTCGGACAGGAAACCGTCCAGGACGTTGTTCGGGTTCGGTGATCCGATGACCTCCACGACGCCCTGCCGCCGCAGATAGTGGCGCCACTCCCGGCGCTCACTGGAGGTCGCCGCGGCGAGCGCGACGTGTGCTGATCCCTGCAGGACTCGGCCGTTGGTGACGACCGCGTGGCTCAGCACCGTCCCGATCGCCCGGGCCTTGCCCTCCCGGGCCACGCGCAGCTTGCAGTCGACGCCGGTGACCTGCTCGGGGGAGACGACCCGGCGGATCGGGCGCTCGACCTTGCTCACCGGCGAACCCGGCGTGAGCTGCATCAGCACTTCGGTCGCCGACGTGTTGAGCGTGCTCAGGTTCTGGATCAGGCAGGTCCGCACTTCGCCGAAGGCGAGCGTGGGCCGCTGGTCGTCCGATGTGGCCGTCGGTGCGGCGCGTTCAGTCGTTGACTGTGACATGGACGTCGTCGAAGAACATGTGGCTGACGCGGCCGACCGGGTTGTCCGGGAGCGTGATCGGGCTGGACTCGTGCAGTGCCCGGTCGGCGGTTTGTTTCAGTACCGCCTCGTTGAACTGCAGGTGGTCGATGATGATCTCGGCCGCGTGTTCGGCCGCCCGGTACTGCGGCGGCAGCACTGAAAGAGTCTGATACGCCGCGAACGGTGCCGACTCCGGTGTCAGCTGCGTGATGCTCGGCAACTGCGACCACAGGTCCGGTAACGCCTCGCCCGGACCGAAACGGTACGGCGCGGCCACGGCGCGGCCGGCGTCCCGCAGGAGTCCCAGCCGCAGGAGCTGCCAGACCGCGGACAACAGCGCACACGAATACTGCCGTTCCGACTCCGACCGGCTCTTGTCCTCGCTCCAGAGTTCGACATCGACGAACACCGAGTGCCGGAAGTGGCCGAACTCCTCTGGAGGCAGCCACACCGGAGCATCCATCGCCACCGCGACCGCGGGGGAACGCTGGCCGTTCGACAGCCAGCCGGTCT
Organism: Catenulispora sp.; assembly: GCA_013362315.1. GTDB lineage: Bacteria > Actinomycetota > Actinomycetes > Streptomycetales > Catenulisporaceae > Catenulispora. The sequence continues at coordinate 18,615 of JABFWL010000562.1, forward strand.
GCGCCGTGGGCGGGCGGGCGCCGTTGGCGTCCACCGCGGCCTCCTCGACGATCAGTCCGGCGACGATGTCCGCCAGCCGGCTCTGATCTCGCGGCCCGGCGTAGGGGCGCTCACAGGCGACGGCGCAGCCGGCCTCCCGGGCCAGGTAGTCGACTTTGAAACCGGCCTGGTCGGCGGCGGTGGCCACCATGTCGACCACGTCCGAGGGCTTGGGCGGTTCGGCGGAGGAAACCGATGGAGTGTAGTCGTCCACCAGGAAACACGTGCTGATCCGGGCGCCGCGGCCGAACCGCTTGCGGATCCGCTTGCCGGCCGCCTCCAGCCAGGGCGCGGCCGCTTCCAGCTGGCGGGCGATCTGCCGGTCTCCGTCGGCGAAGTCGTCCAGGTACAGGTGTCCGGTCTCGACCGAGAGATGGGCCAGCGGGACCTGCTCCACCCGGGCGGTCTCGGTCACCTCGTGGTAGCTGACGTCCACGGCGTCACAATCCTTCCCAGAACCGCTCGTCGGACAGCTTCGCGGCGAGATCCTCGAAGGCCTGCACGGTGGCCGGGTTGGCGACCTTCAACCCCCGCACGTCCGAGTCGTCGATCACCTGCTCGCTCCACTGGAGCATGGGGTCGTAGGGGATCGCGCCGGCCAGGCGGGCGCGGCCCATACGGAGCTTGTCGGCCTGCTCGCGCAGTTTCTGGTCGTAGGTCCGCAGCCACGCGCCCTGCGAGGCACGCGTCACCGACTCCTGATCCACGCCCAGGTCCACCACGGCGGTGCGGACGTAGCGCACGGAGTTGTTCAGTTTCTGCCGCTCGTGGCCGCGCCGCTCGCCCGCGGCGAGCAGCCCCTTGGCGCCGAACACCAGGCCGTGCGCCGCCAGGATGTGCTGCTTGGTCCAGCGGTGGAAGACCAGCCACCGGCTGGTCATCGCGGCCAGCTCGGGCCGGGCGGTGGCTTCCAGCACCAGGTCCACGGCGTAGGACCGGCCGGACGACAGGTCCACGATCACCAGATCGAACTCGCGGTCCAGCTTCAGGAACAACTGCGCGCAGCGTTGCGGCATGTCGGCACTGATCGCGAACTCCCCGCCGTCCTTGTCGCCCGGCAGCAGCACCAGGCGGCCGGCGCCGGAGATCCGGGGCAGGTCGCGTAACGTGTCGCTGTCGGAGTGCAGCGCGGTGTCCAACTGCTGGGCCTCGGTGTGCTTGGTGAAGAACGAGTGCAGGCCGCAGGCGTCCACGCCCCGCTCGGCCTTGGGGATGTCGAAGATCGCCCCCGCGGTCGGCGAGCCGAAGTCGAAGTCGAGATAGGCGACCTGCTCGCCCTGCAACGCCCGCCGGTAGGCCATGTTGCAGCAGGTCACCGAACGCCCCGTGCCTCCCTTGTCGGAGGTGGCGAAGATCAGCACGTCATGCGCTCCTGATCGCGGCCTGGCGGGCGAAGGCCAGCTCGTCGAGGTCGCGCAGGACCTTGTCGGCCAGCGCGGAGGCAGTGGCCGGACGCCCGGAGACCAGCCCGTCGGCGCGGTTCAGGAGCTGTTCGACTTCGCGGAGCAGCTTCTGTTCCTCGGCACCGCCGGCCATAGGGATGGTGAGCCGTTCCTGGTCCAGGATGTGCCGGGCCTCCGCGATCTTCGCGTTGGCCTGGTCGATCTGGCCCTGGTCGGCCAGCGGTGGGGCGGACACCAGGGTCGCGGCGGCGACGAAGACCTCGACGACGCGCTCGGTAATGTCCCAGGACGGGGTCGCCGGGACCGGGGAGACACCCGGGAAGGCGTTGGCCGGGTCGTCCCACAGCCCGATGTCCTGCTGGCGGCGGAGCAGCAGGTGGTCCACCGCGGAGTCGGCCACCTCGATCAACCGCGCGCGGGTGCGACGGCTGGTGGTGACGCCGGCGAGGCGCAACGCGATCTTGGCCAGGGTCGCCGCGTAGCCGGTGTAGACCCAGGCCAGGCGCGGGCCGTCGGCCTCCGATCCGCGCAGCGGCATGGAGACGCCCGGGTCGTGCAGGTTGATGCCGCGGTCCTCCTCCACGGCCCGCCGGTTGACGCGACCACGTTGGGCGAGCTCTTCCAGGACCCCGACGCTTCGGCCGACGACCTCGCCGCCGGCCGCGATGCCGCGCTGCTCGTTCAGACTGACGACCGACAGCACCAGTTCGGTGAAATACGGCGAGGTTCTGCCGTCGTCACCGGTCCACGGCACGTCCTCCATCGGCCAGCGGCCGGTGCCGAACGTCGCGATGGTGGCCCAGTACTGGAGTGCGAGGCCCCAGCGCAGATTCAGAGCCTCACGCAGGGGCTGCTGCTCCGAGGTCAGCAGGCCCTGGCGGGACGTGCGGGCCGAGAAGAGGTCGGCCAGGCCGTCCAGGGCGCTGACCGTGAAGTGCAGCATGGGACGTGATTCGGCGACGCCGTGCGGCTGTCGCACGCCGACGGCGGCCGGCAGGTCGATGTCGGTGGCGTCCTCCGCCGCACCCCAGGTCCAGCCGCACTCGAAGAAGCGGTCGGGGTAGTCACGCAGGATCCGCTCGTTCTCCGGCGGCAGGCCGAAGGTCAGTTCGGGCAGTCGGTCGCGAACCGCCTGCAGCTGTCCGCGCAGATCCTGGGTCAGGGTGCGGCCGACCGTGCGGCCCTGGCTGACCCGTTCCAGCAGCAGAGTCTCCTCCATCGAGTCGGGCTCCAGGACGTTGATCACGAAGGAGCGCAGCAGCCCGACCATGGCCGCGGTCAGCCGCTCGTCCAGGCGAGCCACGACGACCTCGATCCGCTCGCGGAGCGCCGCCCGCTCGACCGTACGCTGGAACTCGCGCAGGAAGCCCTTGGCAGACAGACACAGCGTGATCGAGATCGAATACGACTCGGTGATGTCGTATTCGGTCTGCTCGGGCTTCACTTCGTTGCCGGGCTCCTCGGGCTGCAGATAGGAGCCACCGGTGAAAGTCGGTCCGGCCGCGTCGGTGTAGTTCTCAACGTACTGCTCGAGCGCTTCCAGCAGCTGCATGGGGATGTCCAGACCGCTACCCATCGGCTTCAGAACCGCCAGCACGTCGTCCTCGATGGCGTCCGGCCGCTCCAGCTTGAAGCCGGCCACCTCGGTCGCCGGGTAGAGCAGACACAGGATCTGCTCGGCGTCGCTGATGCTGTTGGAAGGGTCACGCCCGCCCCAAGCCCAGTTCCCCCTATTGTTGGTTACGCGCGCAAAAGCACGCCAAGTATCTAAAATATGTTGGCGCGGGTTCGTCCTCAAAGCAGCCCCCTGACGCGATCGCCTGCCCACCGTGTCACCGACAGTGATGATGGCCTACCCTGCTACAGGGGTCTGATACATCGACAGAAGTCGCAACGGGCACTGCTCGTCCGATCTCCACGCGGCACAGCTGCCGACCGTCTGCTAATCGTCTGATTCGCCGTCGCAATGGATTGCCCGGCGTCACACCTCCCCGTCGTACCGGTTGGTCAGGTAGAAGCCCTTGCCGGTGCTGTGCAGCAGTGGCGCGGTCCGTGTTGATGGTGAGGTTCACCGCGCCGGGCTCGCCGCCGCTGTAGGCGCCAGCGAGCGAGTACTCGTCCGCGAACCCGCCGATGCCGTGGCCGAACTCGTGGGCGATGACCGTCCAGTCGACGCCCATCGGCACGTGCGCCCG
>JABFWL010000104.1 GCA_013362315.1 Catenulispora sp.
GGGCGGCCGGACGCCGGGGCCGCCGGCGGCCGGATCGACACGGTCTGGAAGGTGAAGGGACCGGCCGCGCCGGACCCGTTCGCTCCTGGCGTCGAGCCCGGCGCCGCGCCGGGCATCGAGCCCGCGCCGCGGTGGGTGTCCATGCTCAGCAGCCCCAGCATCAGCTCGACCGGGACCTGCGGCGCGGACATCGTGCCGAGCCGGGCCTTGACCTGACGTTCGGCGTCGGCCTCGCGGCGGCAGTCCGCGCACTGCGCCAGATGGCCCAGCATCCGGTCCCGGGTGCCGTGGTCCAGTTCGCCGTCGATCAGGGCGGTCAAGCGGTCTCCGAGGTGCCTGGTCACCGGCGGCCCTCCTTCCCGCTGGCCGAAGCACCCGCCCCGCCCGGGGCCCGGTGCTCCAGGGCCGCGCGCAGCTGCGAGCGGCCGCGGTGGATCCGCGAGCGCACCGTGCCCAGCTTCACGTCCAGGGTGGCCGCGATCTCCTCGTAGGACAAGCCCTCGATGTCGCACAGCACCACTGCGGCCCGGAACTCCGGCGCCAGCGCGGCCAGCGCGGCCTCGATGTCGGCGTCCATGTGCGTGTCGGTGAAGATCCGCTCCGGCGACGGCTCGCGCCCGGGCAGCCGGTCGTCGGCGTCCTCGCCGAGGGAGTCGAAGCGGATCCGGGCGCGGCGGCGCATCATGTCCAGGAACAGGTTCGTGGTTATCCGGTGCAGCCAGCCCTCGAAGGTGCCGGGCTGGTAACTCGACAGCGAGCGGAACACCCGGATGAAGACCTCCTGGGTGAGGTCCTCGGCGTCGTGCTGGTTGCCGGTCAGGCGGTAGGCCAGCCGGTACACCCGCTGGGAGTGGGTGCGCACGATCTCGTCCCAGCTCGGCGGCTCCCAGCCGACCGCCTCGGCGTCCAGACGCTGGGCCGGCCCGGCGGTCACCGGGGCGGCCTCGGCCAGAGTCTGGTCGGCCAGGGCGGTATCCGGAAGCGGCTCGGCGCCCCCGCGCCGGCTCTTGTCCAGGGCGGCCTTGCGGGCCGCGCGCCGACGACGTAGTTCCCCGAGATCGATCCGCGGCCCTATGGTGTTGACCGGGACGGCTCCAGGATTGCGGGCGCTGTTGGCGTCAGCCACGACGACCCCACCTCCTATTTCCAGTACCGCATTCATCACCATAGACGCCTGCCTCGCTGCTAAAGGCTGAAAGGAAGCTGAGATCGCACTAAGATCTCCCGGCTCCTGCCACCCGCTGCCACTGTCTATGGCGGAACGGCCGGTCACGGCCTCGAAGTTCCCGGCGGCCCGATCGCCTCGAGTGTCCGCTTACAGCGATCAGGGGCACTTTCCATAGTTCCGGCAAGCCCCTCCGGACCGGCTCCTCACCCCGCCCCGCTGTCTACACAGCAGTCCGACGTGGTATGCGCGCGGACAGGTGGCTACGCTCTTGATGCCCAGTAGCAACCAACCGACCAGATCCCGGCCGACTCCCGGCCCCGGACCGCGAACCTCGGAGGCCGTCATCCCCAGTCACCGGCACGCCAGCCTGGCGTATGCGGAGGGGTACGTCGCCGAGGACGACGTGCTGGCCTCGGCACGCCGTGAGGCCCGCCGCCTGGGCATCGTCCCGGTCGAGCCCGGCACCGGCGCCGCGCTGCGGCTGCTGGCCGCCACCCTCGGCGCCCGGGCCGTGGTGGACGTCGGCACCGGCGCCGGCGTGTCGGGGATATACCTGCTGCGCGGCATGCACCCGGCCGGGGTGCTGACCACCGTGGACGAGGACACCCAGGGCTCGCAGGCCGCCCGCCGGGCGTTCGCCGACGCCGGGTTCGCGGCCAGCCGCACCCGGGTGATCGGCGGCGCGGCCGGCTCGGTGCTGCCGCGCCTGGCCGACGGCGGCTACGACATGGTGTTCTGCGGCGGACCCGGCACCGACCACCTGGCCGGCTACGAGGAGGCGCTGCGCCTGCTGCGGCCCGGCGGGCTGGTGGCCTTCGACGGGGCGCTGGGCCAGGACCGGGTGGTCGACCCGTCGATCCGGGACGCGCGCACCTCGGCGCTGCGGTATCTGCACCGCCAGGTCGCCGAGGATGCCCGGCTGCTGCCGGCGCTGCTGCCCACCGGGGACGGGCTGCTGTGCGCGGTGAAGCGCCCCTGAGGGGACGGCAGGACGAACGGCAGAACGAACGCAAGACAATCGCGAGACAAGACGTGATCAGGAACACGTCAGCGGCGACGCCGGACCCCGGCCGTTCGGGGGTCGGACGCCACTGGTGGGACGGCTGGGAAGGGGATCGCGGTCGCCCCGGGCTAGCCGACGACGCCCTTGATCGCTTCGCCGAGGGCCGCGGCCTCCTCCGCCGACAGCTCCACCACGAGCCGGCCGCCGCCTTCCAGCGGAACCCGCATCACGATGCCCCGTCCCTCTTTGGTCACCTCAAGCGGGCCGTCACCCGTCCGCGGCTTCATCGCCGCCATGCTCGTTCCCCTTCCTAGGAGCCAGCTCTCGACCAACCCATTATCCCGCACGCAGCCCGGAAGGGTTCCGGTGTCGCTTCGGGAGGCGCGACTGAGTAGCTTCGTCAGCGTCTGCAAACAGTTCTACCGGACGCGACCAACACTGGTACATGCCTGAGAGCCGATGAGGCGGAGAGTGGGACTCCCTATGTCCGACAGCGTTGCCTACGACGTCACCGAGGGTGTCGGCACCATCACCCTGAATCGCCCCGAGGCCATGAACTCGCTCGACAGTGCGACCAAGAGCGCGCTGCGCGACACGGTGGCGGAAGCCGCCGGGGACGACTCCGTTCGCGTGATCGTGCTGGGCGGGAGCGGCCGGGCGTTCTGCGTCGGACAGGACCTGAAGGAGCACGCGGCGTCCCTGGAAGCCGGCAATGGGCTCTCGAACACAGTGCAGGAACATTACAACCCGCTGCTGCGGACGCTGGCCGCGGCGCCCAAGCCGGTGATCGCCGCGGTCAACGGCGTGGCGGCCGGGGCCGGAGCCGCCCTGGCCTTCGCCGCCGACCTGCGGATCGCCTCCGACAAGGCGGCGTTCAACCTGGCCTTCGCCAACATCGGCCTGACCGCCGACTCCGGCGCCTCCTGGACGCTGCCGCGCCTGGTCGGCCCGGCCAAGGCGCTGGAGCTGCTGATGCTGCCGGACACCATCGGGATCGAGCAGGCCGCGGCGCTCGGCCTGGTGCACCGCGTGGTGCCGGCCGCGGAGCTGGACGCCGCGGTCGGGGAGCTGGCGGCGCGGATGGCGGCCGGGCCGACGGCGGCCTACGCGGCGATCAAGCGGTCGGTCGGTTTCGGCCTGGCGCACACCCTGGAGGAGACGCTGGAGCTGGAGGCGGCGCTGCAGGACGCCTGCGCCGCGACCGAGGACCACCGGAACGCGGTGCGGGCGTTCCTGGCGAAGGAGAAGCCGACGTTCGTCGGGCGCTGAGGCTGCTATGCCTCTTGCTGTGCCCCTGCTGCTACCGCTTGCTGCTACTGCTACTGCTCCTGGTCCGTCGGCCGGTACCAGGCCGACAGCGGGTTGTCCGCAGATCCCTGATCTGGACCTGACCGATCACGTCCCGCCGCATCCTCTGGCTCCCGCGGGGAGGCTACGCCCGGGCCGAACCCGGGCTCGGCGGTGATGGTGGGTGCGGTCCCCGCGGTCGCCGCGGTCGCGGCCGACGCCGCCTCGCCGGAGGCCGCCGCCTCCGACGGCCGGGCGACCGGCTCATAGCCCACGCCCTCGCCGAACCGCTCGCCGGCCGGTTGCGTCAGCTCGGCGATCAGCCGGTCCCGGTGGTCTATCTCGGCCGCGAGCCGGTCGAGCAGCCGGTCCACCTGGTCCATCCGGTAGCCGCGGAACCCCACGGCGAAGCGGGCGCCGTCGATGTCGTCCTTGCCCAGCTGCCGGTCGTCGGTCAGCGCCGGCTCCGGCCGGTCCTGGCGCGGGTCCTCCAGACCCCCGCCGCGCCCGGCCGCCACCCAGGCGATCGCTCCGAACACCGCCGCCACGACAAGGAATTGGAAGTACAGCACGCGCACATCGTGCCACGTCCGGCACCGCGCCGACGAGGTTAGGCTGATCTCCATGTCATCGACCGAGGACAGCGCCGGGGGCGCCGCGGGCACCCTGCGTCTGGGTCCTTATGAGTACGGCCCCGACCAGCGGCTCGTGATGGCGATCGTGAACCGGACGCCGGACTCCTTCTACGACCGGGGCGCGACTTTCACCGACGCCGCCGCGCTGGACCGGGTGGAGGCCGCGCTGGCCGAGGGCGCCGACCTGATCGACGTCGGCGGGGTGAAGGCCGGCCCCGGCGACGTCGTGGACACCGCCGAGGAGCTGCGCCGGGTGGTGCCGTTCGTGGCCGAGGTGCGCCGGCGGTTCCCGCAGGCGGTGATCTCGGTGGACACCTGGCGCGCCGAGGTGGGCGAGGCGGTCTGCGCCGAGGGCGCGGACGTGCTCAACGACGCCTGGGGCGGCTGGGACCCGCGGCTGGCCGAGGTGGCGGCGCGGCACGCGGTGGCGCTGGTGTGCACGCACGCCGGCGGCGTCGAACCGCGCACCCGCCCGCACCGCATCGGGTATCCGGACGTGATGGCCGACATCCTGGAGCGCACGGTGTTTGGCGAGGCCGAGCGCGCGGCGGCCCTCGGCGTCCCGCGCGACCGGATCCTGGTCGACCCGGGCCACGACTTCGGCAAGAACACCCGGCACTCGCTCGAGGCCACCCGGCGTCTGGCGGAGATGACCGCGACCGGCTGGCCGGTGCTGGTGTCGCTGTCCAACAAGGACTTCGTCGGGGAGACCCTGGACCGGCCGGTCAAGGAGCGACTGATCGGCACCCTGGCCACCACCGCGGTCTCGGCATGGCTCGGCGCGCGGGTCTACCGGGTACACGAGGTGGCCGAGACCCGGCAGGTGCTGGACATGGTCTCGGCGATCCAGGGGCACCGGCAGCCGGCGGTCGCCAAGCGCGGGCTGGCCTGAGGCGGAGGCGGGCAGCGCCCCTCAGCCGTGCAGCGCCCGCTCCCCCGGCTTGCCCATGATCGCGACCGCCTCGTCCGGGTCGTCGACCAGGTGGATCAGGCCGAGGTCGGCGGCGGCGATCTTGCCGGCCGGGACCATCGAGTCCCGGATCCAGTCCACCAGCCCGCCCCAGAAGGCGCGGCCGACCAGGACCACCGGGAACGAGGTCACCTTGTGCGTCTGGACCAGGGTCAGGGCTTCGAAGAGCTCGTCCATCGTGCCGAAGCCGCCGGGCAGGACGACGAAGCCCTGCGAGTACTTCAGGAACATCGTCTTGCGGACGAAGAAGTACCGGAAGTTGATGCCCTGGTCGATGTAGCCGTTCAGGGACTGCTCGAAGGGCAGCTCGATGCCCAGGCCGATGGAGCGGCCGCCGGCGTCGAAGGCGCCCTTGTTCGCCGCCTCCATGGCGCCCGGGCCGCCGCCGGTGATCACGGTCCAGCCCGCGGTCGCCAGCCCCCGGCCGATCTGCTCGCCGATCAAGTACTCCGGGGAGCCGGTCGGGGTGCGCGCCGAGCCGAAGACGGTGATCGCGGGCCCCGTGCGGGCCAGGGAGTCGAAGCCCTCGACGAACTCGCCCTGGATCCGCAGCACGCGCCAGGGATCCTCGTCCTTCCAGTCCTTGCCGTAGGCGTGGTCCAGCAGCTTCTGGTCCGCAGTGGCCGCCGGCAGCTGCTCCTGCCCCCGGCGCCGGATGACCGCGCCGACGAACCGCTCGGTCAGTTTGCTCGCGCTACCTTGTCCGCTACCCGTCCCTTGACTCATAACCGCACACTACTCGCCCGCCGTAAGCGGCCGGATGACGCGGCGGCCACGGGCGGGCGGACACCGCGCGACGACCTGCTCACGACGGGCTCACCGCCGGTTCACGGCCGGATTGCAACCGCCTCACGGCTCACGACTGTGGCTTCACCGGGTCCAGATGCGCGGTAAGCCAGCCGTACGCCTGCGGCAGCCACTGCTTCCAGACTTCGGTGTTGTGCGACCCGTGCTCCTTCTTCAGCACGTCCACCACATCCGGCGCCGCGGCCTGCAGCGACAGCGCGTCGGTGAGCACGCTGCCGCTGGCGTCCTCGGCCGACGCCGCGGCCAGCAGCGCCACCGGCGGCTCCGGCCTGTGGTTGCGCAGCATCCACAGCGTCGAGTTCCGGTTCGCGAAGTCCGGGCCGTACTTGGACACGTAGCCGCCGGGCCGCACGTCGGCGCTCATCTGCACCGCCGCGCTGAAGCTCTGCGGGTACTGCACCAGCAGCTTGCCCGCGCACATACCGCCCTCGGAGTAGCCCATCATCCCCCAGCCGGTGCGGTCGGTGGCGACCCGGAAGGTGCGCTCCAGCATGGTCCGCACGTCGTCGGCGATGTAGGTGGCGACCTGCGGGCCGTTCGGGATGTCGGTGCAATCGGTGTTGACGCCCTTGATCGGGGAGATGTTCACCGCCGCCAGCACGAAGGGCGTCGAGGCCTTCTGCTGCACCAGGCGCGCCAGCTCCTTCTGCCCGGCCATGGTGCCGAACCAGGTCTGCGGGGTGCCGGGGTAGCCGGGGAAGAGCATGACCACGGGGAAGTCCGTGGTCGCGTACGCCGGGTCGTTGTACTGCGGCGGCAGCCAGACCATCACGTCGTTCTGGCCGCCGAGCCCGGACTTGGGTCCGGTGAAGCTCGTCACCAAGGCGTCGTCGCCGTACCTGGCGAAGTTCTGGGCCGGGCCGGGCGGCCGGTTGCGCGGCACCACCGGCACCGTCGAGCCGCGGCCGCCCGCGGCCTGCCCGCCGGGGCCGGG
>JABFWL010000045.1 GCA_013362315.1 Catenulispora sp.
TCCCAGCTGCTGGCCGACGCCGGGCGGGGACCGCAGCCGAGCGCGGCGACCACTCCGGCTGCCACGACCACGCCGACCACGCCGACCGCGCCTGCCTCGCCGCAGACCAGCAGCGCGCCGTCCCCACCCGACGCCGACCCCCAAGCGGCGCTGACCGCCTTCCTCGCCGACCCCGAAGTCCGGGCCCTGATCTTGGCCTCGGTCCGCGACGACCTCGACCCGATCGCCACCTGGCTCGCCGGCCTCCTCTTGCTGGAGCACGTGCCGTTCGCGCACCTGGTCCCCGACGAGCGGATGCTCCCCAGCGAGTCACTGCGCCTGGGCTACCTGGACCCGGCCTGGCAAAGCGCGCTGCTCGACGGGGCGCTGTCGCTCGGCATCGAATCCAGCCTGCGCGCCCTCTACGCCTCGCTCACCGGCGACCTGATCCGCGGCGCCGCCCGGCAGGCGGCCGCCGTGCGCCGATCGGAGCTGCTGGGCGTAGCTCCACCGCCGGCGGTCTTCCCGGCCCGCCCCGACCCGGCCGTGGTCACCGGGCTGCTCGTGCGCTCGGCGCTGGTCACCGGCTGGCCGGACCTGGCGGTGCGGGCGTGGGACAACCACTCCGTGCCGATCCCGACGCTGCGGATGGCGCGGCTGTCACCCAGCGTCCTGCTGTGCTTGTTCGGCGGCATCCCGGCGAGCCTGACTCTCGGCGAGCCGCCACACGGTCTGCGGTTCGGGGTGCAGGACGACGGCTGCGTTCCGCTGCGCCAGCCCCGCACCGGCGCCGCCGGCACGCCCGCCCTCGGCACGGTCCTGACGGCCGCCGCGACGGTGCCGGTGCTGGATCCGGCCGGTCAGCGGAAGCTCGCGTTGCGGGATGCCGGAACCGGGGTGCTGAACCTCGATCCGCGCGATGCGGGAAGCCTGGTCGGACGGCTCGCCGCGGCTCTGAACGCCGCCGTGCCGGACTCCTCGCGCGTGCTCGGGCCGGCGGACGTGGCCCTGCAGATGATCAAGTCGCCCGAGACCCTGCTGATCGGCACGCAGCCGCAGCCGCCGAGGGAGCCCGTCCATGCCTGATCCCGTGCTCGTCGTCCCGGTCGAGGTCGAGGCCCTGGTGGTGAACGACGCGATTCTGCGCCGCGACTCGTTCCGCTGGTGGCAGTACAACTACATGGCGCTCCAGGACTATCGCAGCCCGGAACCGGAAGCCGGGGACCGGGACGTCGGCGGCCGGCCCCGCGGCGTACACCTCAGCTGGAGCCTGCCGCAAGCGCTGCGGCACGGGACGCAGGACCCGAAGACCGGGGAGATCACCTACCCGCTGGTTCCCAACCGCTGGCTGGTGCTGCGCCTGGCGGGCGACCAGCCGCGGCGGGCCACCGGCTGGGTGATCGAGAGCGACTGCCCCTTCACCGCTCGCGCCAAGCAGCTCGGTGTCGACGTCAAGCAGACCAGCATGTATCTGCCGGACCCGGACGTCATCCGGGCCTGGCGCGCGAGCTCCGACCCCTACCGCAGCGGCGTCACCCTGAACCCGGACGCCACCGAGCCGCAGGTCGCCAACCTCGGCGTGCCGTTCCCGCTGGCGCAGGACTGGACCGAGCGCGCGCCGTCCCCGATGTTCCTCACGGCCGTGGCGCCCGGGAACCCGGCCTTCGCCGCGTACGCACCCCACAACCTCGGCGTCTTCACGTTCGTCGACGATCTCAAAGACCTGTCCTCACAGGCCTCGCAGACGCTCAGCTATCTGGTCGCGGGCTGGTACTCCGACCCGGCCGGGGACATCCTGGCCGGCTGGCAGCACGACGCCCCCAGCGCCCAGAACCCCGATCCCTACCGGGCGCTGCTGGACCGGCTCGGCTGGAGCGTGGCGGGCGCGGCCGGAGCGCCGGGAACCAGCGATGCCCCCGCCACTCGCAGCCTGTATCGGGGCAGCGCGCTCACCGTCACCTGGGACCCGGCCCGGGCTCCGGACGGAGACCCGCTGCCGGCGCTCCGGGCGAGCGGCGCGTTGCAGGTGGCGCTGGGCAACACCGCCGAGGACGCGTTTCTAGCTCTGGTGGGACAACGGCTGACCGCCGCGGGGCATCCCGCTGCGACGGTCTCGCAACTCAGGGCGTTTCTCTACGGGCTGCTGCCGCTGGCCAACCAGCCCAACGGCGACGCGCTGGTGCGCCGGGCGACAGCCGCCCGCCGGTTCGGCGCGCACGACGGCGGCCAGCACTGGACGGTCACCGCGACCGACCCCGGTGCGAGCGGCTCCGCACAGCCGACGGCGCCGGCCGTCCCGCCGCCGCCCGATCCGCCGCCCCCCGGGTGGCTGGACCGCCTCAACGCCGACCAGCGCCGGCTGGACGTCGCGGTGTCCGGACTGAAGCGGGCCCAATGGGACGTCAACGCCCTGTGGTGGAAGTACGGCCGGTATCCGCACGACTCCTTCCCGACTCCGCCGCCCGGCGTGCCCGCGCGCGACCTGCTGACCGACCAGCTCGACCCCGGCCGTGCCGGCAGCCCCGCCGCCCGGCTGCTGGACCTGCTGCACCAGGTGCTCACCGAAGCGGAGAACGTCCCGCAGCCGATCGCCGCCGGCGCCGCGACCCCGCAGCAGGCACTGCGGAACGGCATCGCCGAGTTCGCCCGCCGCCGGACTCTGCCGACCGGCCAGACACTGAAGGCGCTGCCCGCCGAACCCTACTGGCAGGCCGGCGACCCGGTGGTGATGATCTCCGGCGTGGACGCCGCGGCCGAGGCGGACGCCGCAGGCACGCTGCCGGTGCGGCCGCTGTCCCAGGTCGTGACGTCCCTGAGCGTCAGCGGCCTGCGGATCGGCCAGCCGGCCGGGCATTCGGTGCTGCCAGGGCTGCCCGGCTTCTCCGGGCCGCCGGAGATCGCCGACGCGCTGGGATCCGCCCTGCTGACCGAGTTCGTCCTCACCGATCCGGGCTGCGCGGCGGCGCTCGCCGCCTTCACCCGCCTGCCGGTTCCGACGCTGACTGCCACGATCGCCGCGCACCGGGCCGCCGACTACACCGGCGTGCTGCCCGCCACCGGCCTCGCGCCGTGGACGCAGCCGTGGCGGCCGCTGTTCGCCGAATGGCAGGTGCGCTACATCGACGTCCCCCAGACGCCGGGCGCGCGGGCGTGGCACTTCGACGGCACCGACTACACCTGCGCCGCCGGCTCGGTGCCCGGGAAGACCCGGACGATCGGCGGGATCAGCCTGATCGGGCCGCACGCACCGCTGGTCTTCCGGGAGCGGCTGGCCGAGTTCGTGAAGCAGTACGGCTCCGCCGACGACCTGGCGCGGCTCGACGCCTGGGTCTCGGAGACCGGCGGCTGGCGCTTCCTCAGCCAGGAGCTGACCGGCTTCTCCCGGCTGCTGGCCGGCCGCGACCGGCGCGCCTTCCGGCGGCCCCGCCCCGAGGACCGGATCGGCAGCCGCTCGTTGCTCGACGTGCTCGGGTATCCGGCAGCTGCGACGGCTGCCGGCCAGCCGGCGCCCCAGAGTGCGCTGCCGGACCGCTATCGCGGCGCGGTCACCAGCGTGCCCTATCTGCCCGCCGGGACCGATGTGCCGTTCTTCGGCGTGCGCCAAGGGCAGATCGTCTTCCAGGAACTGGTGTTGTATGACCGCTTCGGACGGATCCTGCCGGTGATCCTGCCCGGATCGGGCAGCGGTCTGTACACCGCGGAGAACTTCCCGCTGATCGTCGACCCGGCGCTGGCTCCGACCGCGGTGCTCGACGCCCGCGCCGCGGCCCCGGCGCAGCTCCCGCCGCGGCTGGCGCAGCCGGCACGGCTCGACGTCGCGCTGCTGGACGTCCGCACCGGTGCAGACAGCGCCCGGACGGCGGCGGCCGATCCGATCGGCGGCTGGGTCCTGCCCAACCACCTGGACCGCGCGCTGCTGCTGTATGCCGCCGACGGGACCGCGCTGGGGGAGCTGCGAGTCACGGTGGGGACGAACGGAGCGCGCGCGGTGAGCTGGTCGGCGCCGGTGCACGGCGGGACCGGCGCGAGTGCCCCTTCGCCAGCCGCGGTGATCGCCTCGCCGGCCGCCGTGACCCGGCTCGCACCGCTGGTCGGCGCGCTGCTCGGCGCGCCGGTGCTGGCCTCGGCCGCCGGGTTCGACGCGTTCCTGGCGGCGATCGACGCCACGCTGTGGACCACCGACCCGCTCGGCAACCGGGCCGACCAGAACCTCTCGGTCCTGATCGGGCGCCCGCTGGCGCTGGTCCGGGCCAGAGTGCGGCTGGAACTGGACGGACCGCCGATCAGCGACAGCGGCTGGGCGGCGACCCTGGCACCGCCGGCGCCGGAGTTCCTGCGGCAGGAGTTCGCGGTGCGGCTGGGGGACCAGGCCACCCGGGACGACGGGCTGATCGGCTACTTCACGGCCGGGGACCTCGCGGTGTTCAACACGGTGGCGGCGCCCGCGGCCGATCCGGGCGGCGCGGCGGCGGCCGGGATCCGGCCGATCGGCGGCGTACTGGCCGACGGCAGGGCCAACTACCTGTGGCGCCGCTGCGTGGTCCCCTCCGCGGCGCCGGACGCCGAGACTCCCGTCGACCGGGCCGATCCCGCCGAGGAGATCGTGATGCTCCTCGATCCGCGCGGCACCGTGCACGCGACTACCGGCATCCTGCCGACCCGCAGCATCGGCCTGCGGCCCGACCGGGTCAGCGCGGCGCTGGCCCGCCTGGAGGTGTCGTTCCAGGTCGGGGCGGCGCTCACGGCGATCCGGCCGACGGCGGTGCCGGCCGGGCAGACGCCGCAGTTCCCTGAGTCGGTCGACTTCCCCCGGCCGGCGGAGGAGCAGGGCACGTGGTCGTGGTGGCAGGCCGCTGAGCAGGCTACCGAGCAGGCCGCCGAGCAGGCCGCCGAGCAGGCCGCCGAGCAGGCCACCGAGCAGGCCGCCGAGCAGGCCTCGTGGACCGGCTACGGCGTGGCCGACCCCGGCACCGACGCCGCGCTGCGCCCCGGCGCCACCGTGCTGCTCGACGGCGTGCTGCAGCTGATCGTCGACGCCGGAGCCGACGGCGGCCCGGCGACCCATCCGTAGTCCGGAACGAAAGGGGACCCCCATGGCGACATGCCTGCTCGACTACGCGTTCTCCACCGCGCCGATCCCGTTACAGGCGAACGCGCCGGGAGCCACGGCCACCTCCCGGATCAACCTCTTCGTGGCCAACCCGACACCCGGGGTCCTGTGCTCGCAGATCATGGTGGCCGTCCCGGTGGGCACCGCCGCCACCGACTTCTGCCTGGAGCCGCCGGCGGCGTCGGTGAACACCGGGAAGTGGACCATCGCCAGCTTCGACCTGGTCAAGGGCGACGAGCTCGGCCTGCCGGGCGACGGCTACGCGAAGATCATCTTCGAGTGCCGGGACCAGACCGACTACGGGCTCGACTACTCGCTCGTGCTGAGCCTGGTCGGCGTCGTGAACTCCGAGGTGGGGGAGTTCAGCTATCTGATCCAGGAGCTGTCCGGTACGTCGCCGGACGACCTGACCCCCAAGGCGGGGCAGAAGACGATCGCCAAGCAGGACACGGTCTTCACGCTGTCGAACTTCATCGCGACCGCCGCCGACCGGCCGGGGGCGCCCGGCACGGCGTTCGCCAACGGCCAGCCGCTCCGGCTGTCCTGGGAGAGCACCGGCACCTGGTTCGAGGTCTATGCCAAGGGCAGCCCGACGCCGCTGCATTCGGGGCCGGCGACCTCCTTCGATCTGCCGGGCGGCCTGACGGCCGATGCCCAGTTCGTGCTGGCCGCCTCGGTATCCGGCGACCCCGCCGCGGACTCGCCGTCGCCCGGCTATCAGCCCATTTATCTGTATGACGCGCTGACCTTGGTCGTCACCGATCCGGATCTGACACCGCGCAGCGTCACCGCGCAGAACGTCACGGCTCAGGGCGTTACCGCTCAGACGCTCACGGCCCAAAGCGTCACGGCTCAGCAGTCGCTGACCGCCGCCTCGGCGGCCGTCAACGGTCCGCTGACCGCCGGGAGGACGACGGTCACCGGCGGCTTGAACGCCGACTCGGCGGTCATCTCCAACTCGCTGACCGTCGTCTCGAGCATGAACGCCGCGAACGCCCTGACCGCCGGGGCGATCAGCACCCGCATGATCAACGTCCTCGGCCCGGGCGAGTCGGTGAGCGTGCGCGGCGGCCAGCTGTCGATCGACACCGGCGACCGGTCCGGCAGTTCGGTGGTCAACACCTCGCCGGCGAACGCCAGCGCCTGGTTCCTGAACCGGGCCCGCGCCGTCGGGCCGCGGCCCACGGGGGTCGCGAGCTACGTGTCCGTCGAGACCGACTGCGGCTTCTACACCAACGGCACGGTGGTGTCCGGGGCCGGCTCGGCGGCGCTGACCCACCTGCCGACCCGCGACGGGCACCGGGTCCTCACCTCGCCGCTGACCGCCGAGGCGGAACTGCACCTGTCCGGTTCGGCCCGGCTGAGCGACGGCCGCGCCCGCGTGGAGTTCGACGAGGAGCTGGCCCAGCTGGTGTTCTTCGCGGAGCACGCCGCCCCCTACCGGGTGTTGCTGACACCGACCGGCCGCTGCGCGGGATTGGCTGTGGTGACCAAGAGCGCGGGGCACTTCGAGGTCGAGGAACTGGCGCACGGGCGCAGCGGCGCGTCATTCGACTGGCTGGTGATCGCGGCGGTGCGGGCCGACGGCGAGGCGAGGGCCGCGAGGCGGTTGCCGGAGCGGCTGCCGGAGGCGGTGCCGCCGTCGGAACGGTGACTCTTGTCTTTTCAGGGTCATTAGTAGAACGTGTTCCACCATGACGACCGGGACTGGC
>JABFWL010000174.1 GCA_013362315.1 Catenulispora sp.
CACGGACGTGACGTGGACGAATGGTTCGCCGATGACCGTCACCGGCGCCGACCGGTCCCGGACCCCCTAGGGGCTCGGCGCCCCTAGGACGCAGGCCCCTAGGGGTCCGGGGTACGGAGTCCAGGTCTGGATCCGGGGTCGGGTCGGGATCGGGTCAGCGGCCGGATCAGTAGTCAGCGCGGCGAGACGCGTTCCGCCGCTTGGTCATGCCGGATCGCTTCGGCTTGCGGTCCGTGTCAAGCCACTCGGCGATCGCACGCGCCGTGCTTTCCGCGTCCTCAGCGACGATGCTGAAGTGATCGCCGGAGACGGTCCGCACCGTGTCGGCGCGCCGCCAGTTGGTCCGCCAGGCGTCGGGGTCGCCGGAGCCGGTGGCGTTGCCGAGCGCGGACGGCAGGCGCCGCTCCGGCCGCAGCAGCACCGAGGGCGCGGAGATGGCGCCGGGACGGACCCAGGGCAGCAGCTCCATGTACCGGGCCATCGCGGTGAGCTTGGTCCGGTCGAACGCGCCCTGGTCCTCCTCGCGTTCGAGCATGCCCGCGGCCATGTCCTCCAGGGCTTCGTCCCGCTCGCCCTTGAGGGTGCGCCGCAGGTCGGCGCGGGAGACCGGGTAGGTGTCCAGCAGGATCACGCCGGCGGGCCGGAGTCCGGACTTCTCCAGCGCCTTCGCGCAGGCCTGCGCGATGATCCCGGCGGAGGAGTAGCCGAGCAGCACGTAGGGCTCGTCGCCGACCGCCTGCTTGATGGCCGCCACCAGCACCGCCACGATCGCCCGCGGATCCTTGGGCAGCATGTCGCCGGCCTGGAACCCGGGCATCGGCACCGCCGAGACCGAGCGGACCCCGCGGAAGTGCGCGGCCAGGCGCGCGAACTGGTAGACGCCGCCCATCGCCACCGGGGTGGCCAGGCAGACCAGGTGCGGGCCCTGAGTTCCGGTGCTGAGCCGCACCGGTTCCGGGACGCGGTCGGCCTCGGCGAAGGTCTTGAACGACGGCCGCAGGTTCGCGAGCCGGCCCAGCATGGCGAAGCCCTCGGTGACCTTGCCCGCGTAGACCGCGTCGGCGAACAGCTGGCGCAGCGCGGCGGCCTCGGGGTCGCCGACCGGTTCGGACGCCACGCCGGTCGCGGACGGGGCGCCGGCCGCCGACGCCTGCGGCTCGGCCGCCGCCTCGGCCAGGTCCGCAAGCTGCTCCGCCACGTGCGCGGCGAGTGCGGCCGGGGTCTGGTAGTCGAAGGTGACGGTGGCCGGCAAGCGCAGCCCGGTCGCGGTGTTCAGCCGGTTGCGCAGGTCCACGGCCGTGAGCGAGTCGAATCCGCACTCCAGGAAGTGCCGGTGCGGGTCGATCGCCGCGGTGTCCGCGTAGCCGAGGATTTCGGCGGCCTGCTCCAGGACGACGGCCAGCACGGCCGGCTCCCGCTGGGCTGGAGTCAGCCTCGCCAGCTTCGTCCGCAGCCCGGCGGCTGTCTGTCCGGGGGCGGCCGTACCCGCAGTACCGGCTGCGGCAGTCCGCCGCGACGGAGCGACCAGTGCCCGGAACAGGTGCGGCACATCCTCGGACTCGGCTCGGCCGCGCAGGTTCATGGCGATGGGCGCGATCAGGGCCTCGGGCCGGGCCAGAGCCGCGTCGAACAGCTCGACCGCCTCCTCGGCGGTCAGCATGCCGATGCCGCCGCGGGCCATCCGGGCCCGGTCCGCCGGCGCCATGGTGCCGGCGGTCTCGGCCCACGTGCCCCAGGCCAGCGCCTGGGCCGGGCGGCCCTGGGCCCGGCGCACCGCCGCCAGGGCATCCGTGAAGGCGTTGGCCGCCGCGTAAGCACCCTGGCCCGGGGTGCCGAGCAGGCCGGCCGCCGAGGAGGCCAGGACGAACGCGGTCAGGTCGGCGTCCCGGGTCAGGTCGTGCAGGGCCAGGCCGGCGTCGGCCTTCGGCCGCAGCACCTCGGCCGCCTGCTCGTCGGTCAGGGTGCCGATGGTGGCGTCGTGGCGGACGGCGGCCAGGTGGACCACCGCGGTGAGCGGCCGCGCGGCCGGGATCGCGGCGAGCACCGCGGCCAGGGCGTCGCGATCCGCGGCGTCGCAGGCCGCCGCGGTCACCTCGGCACCGAGGCCGGTGAGCTCCTCGACGAGATCCGCCGGGACGCCGCCGCGCGCGATCAGCAGCAGGTGCCGCACGCCGTGCCCGGTCACCAGGTGCCGGGCCAGGGTGCGGCCGACCACGCCGCCCGCGCCGGTCATCAGGGTCGTGCCGGCTCCGAAGCGGCTCGCCGGGACCGCGTCGTCGCCGAGAGCCGGGACCCGGACCAGGCGCGCGCCGTAGGCGGCGCCCGCGCGGACCACGACCTGCGGCTCGTCGCCCGCCGCGAGCAGCGGGAGCAGTGCGTGCGAGGCGGGGTCGTCGTCGGCGTCCACCAGCACCAGCCGGCCCGGCTGTTCGGCCTGCGCGGAGCGGACCAGGCCCCAGACCGCGGCCGCCGCCGGATCGGCGACGTCCTCGCCCGGCAGCGCCATCGCGCCGCGGGTCAGGACGACGATCGCGGTGTTCTGCTCCGGATCCGGTTCCTCGCGCAGGCGGGCCAGCACGCCGGTGACGGCCTGGCGGACGGCGGCCGCCTCCACGGCGAGACCGCGCTGGTCGATGATGACCGGTGCGGCGACCGGGGTCGAAGCCGGGTCGGAGCCGGTCGCGACGTCGATCGGCTGCCAGTCCCAGGTGAAGAGCCGCTCGCGAGTAGCCGACGCGGCGGCCGGGCCCGACAGATCGGTGCCGGAGCGCAGCAGCAGCGACTCGACCGACGCGACCGGACGGCCCGACGGATCGGCGAGATGGAGACGGACGGCGCCACCGGTCGCCGGGGCCACGCGGACCCGCAGCTTCGTCGCGCCGCCGGCGTGCAGGCGCACGCCTTCCCATGCGAACGGCAACCCGGTGGGAGTGTCAGGACCTTCAAGCAGGCCGATGGCGTGCACAGAGGCGTCCAGCAGCACGGGGTGCAGGCCATAGGCGCCGGCGTCGGCCGTGGACCCCGGTTCCAGGGCCACTTCAGCGAAGACCTCGTCGTCCCGACGCCAGGCCGTGCGCAGCGCGCGGAACGCGGGGCCGTAGGCCAGGCCGGCCTCAGCCAGGCCCGGGTAGAGGCCTTCGACGTCGACCGGCACCGCGCCCGGGGGCGGCCATTCGGCGTCGCCGACAACCTGGCCCCCCTCGGCCGGCTCATCGGCGGTCAGCAAACCGGTGGCGTGCCGGGTCCACGGCGCGTCGGTCCCGTCGGGCCGCGCGTGGACGGCGACCGGCCGGGCCCCGGCGGCGTCGGGCTCGCCGACGACCGCCTGCACCTGGATCCGGCCGCGCTGCGGCAGCACCAGCGGGGCCAGCAGGGTGAGCTCGGCCAGGACCGGGCAGCCGGCCTCGTCCCCGGCGCGGACCGCGAGTTCCACGAAGCCCGCGCCCGGGAACAGCGTCACGCCGCCGACCCGGTGGTCGGCCAGCCACGGCTGCTCGCCCACCGCCAGGACGCCGGTCAGCACCACGGTGTCCGATCCGGCCACCGGCACCGCCGCGCCGAGCAGGGGGTGCTCGGTGGGGTCCAGGCCGGCGCCGAGCAGGTCCCCGCCGGGACGGACGATCTTGGTGTCGATGTCCGGCCAGTACCGGGTGCGCTGGAAGGCGTAGGAGGGCAGCGGGACCCGGTGCGCGCCCCGGCCGGCGAACAGCCGGGCCGGGTCGAGCCCGAGGCCGTCGGCGAACAGCCGGCCGGCCGCCAGCAGCGCGGACTCGGCCTCGTCGCGGTCCTTGCGCAGCACCGGGATCGTGGACGTGCCGTCGGTCTCGGCGGTCAGGCCGGCCTCGACCAGCGCCGCCACCGAACCGTCGGTCCCCAGTTCCACGAACCGGGTGGCGCCGGCCTTCTCCAGGCTCCGCACCCCGTCCAGGAAGCGGACGGGGCGGCGGCAGTTCGCGACCCAGTACTCGGCGTCGCCCATGCCCTCGGCGCTGATCAGCTCGCCGGTGACGGTCGAGACCACCGGGATCCGGGCCGGCTCGTAGGCCAGGCTCGACGCCACGTCGAAGAGGTCGTCGAGGATCGGGTCCATCCGCGGCGAGTGCACCGCCTGCCGGATGTTCAGGCGCCTGGTGCGGCGTCCGAGGGCCGTGAAGTGCTCGGCGACGGCCGTCACCGCCGCCTCGTCACCGGAGACCACGAGCGAGGCCGGACCGTTGATCACGGCGATGCCGATCCGGTCGGTCAGCAGCGGCTGCACCTCGGCCTCGGCCGCCTCGACCGCCAGCACGGCGCCGCCGGAGACCTCCTGCATCAGCTGCCCGCGGTTCGCCGTCAGCTTGACCGCGTCCTTGAGCGAGAGCACCCCGGCCACGTGCGCCGCGGCGATCTCGCCGACCGAGTGCCCGAGCACCAGGTCAGGCCGCTGGCCCCACGTCTCCAGCAGCCGGAACAGCGCGACTTCGACGGCGATGACCGAGGCCAGCGTGAACGTGGTCTGGTCCAGCAGCTGTGCGGTGACCGAGCCCGCCTCGGCGAACATCACGTCCCGCAGCGGCCGGTCCAAGTAGGGGTCGAACAGGTCGCAGATCTCGTCCAGGGCGCGCGCGAAGACCGGGAAGGCGGCGTGCAGGCCGCTGCCCATCCCGGGGCGCTGGATCCCCTGGCCGGGGAACAGGAACGCGGTCTTCTGGCCGGAACGTGCGGCGCCGCGTACCACGGTGGGCGCCGCCCGGTCTTCGGCCAGCGTCGCCAGCGCGGCGTGGATCTGGGCCCGGTCCGCCCCCACCACCGCGGCCCGGTACGGCATCGCCGTGCGCACCGTGGCCAGCGAGAACCCGACATCGAGCAGGTCCGCGCCGGGGTTCGCCTCAAGGTGCGCGAGCAGGCGCGCGGCCTGTGCCGGGACGGCTTGCGCGGACTTGGCCGACAGCAGCAGGGGCGGGAGCACGCCGTCGCGGCGCGTGCCGGACGGCGCGGCGGGCTCGGTTTCGGCGGCGGACGCGGTCGCGGCGGCCGGCGCCTGCTCGATGATCACGTGGGCGTTGGTGCCGCTGTATCCGAACGCTGACACGCCGGCCCGGCGCGGCCGGCCGTGGTCCGGCCACGGCACCGTCTCGGTGAGCAGGTCCACGCCGCCGGTGCTCCAGTCCACGGCCTTGCTGGGCTCGTCGGAGTACCGGGACATGGGCAGCACGGCGTGCCGCAGCGCCATGACCATCTTGATGATGCCGGCGGCGCCGGCCGCGGCCTGGCTGTGGCCGATGTTCGACTTCACCGAGCCCAGGTGCAGCGGCCGGTCCGCCGGGCGGTCCTGGCCGTAGGTGTTGAGCAGGGCGTGCGCCTCGATCGGGTCGCCGAGGGTGGTGCCGGTGCCGTGGCCCTCGACCACGTCGACGTCGGTCGGGCCGAGGCCGGCCCGGGCCAGCGCGCGGCGGATGACCCGTTCCTGGGCCAGGCCGTTCGGGGCGGTGAGGCCGTTGGAGGCGCCGTCCTGGTTCACGGCCGTGGACTTCACGACGGCCAGCACCTCGTGCCCGTTGCGGACCGCGTCCGACAGCCGCTCCAGGACCAGCACGCCGGCGCCCTCGGCCCAGCCGACGCCGTCGGCCGACTCCGAATAGGAGCGGCAGCGGCCGTTGGGCGAGGAGCCGCGCAGGTCGAAGTGGGCGAACGGCTCCGGGGAGAACAGGATCGACACGCCGCCGGCCAGGGCCAGCGTGCAGTCGCCCTGCTGCAGCGACTGGACCGCGAGGTGCGTGGCGACCAGCGAGGAGGAGC
This sequence comes from Catenulispora sp., assembly GCA_013362315.1. GTDB lineage: Bacteria > Actinomycetota > Actinomycetes > Streptomycetales > Catenulisporaceae > Catenulispora. Next base: position 5,779 of record JABFWL010000174.1, read on the forward strand.
ACGCGGTGTCGATGGAGACCGCCGGGCCCTCCAGCCCGAGGGTGTAGGAGACGCGGCCGGACACCAGGCTGCCGAGCGCGCCGGTGCCCCGGTAGAAGACGTTCTCCGGCAGGTTCCCCAGCGGTCCCGGGTCGTAGTCGCACTGCATGGCGCCGGCGAAGACACCGGTCGGGCTGCCCTTGAGCGTGGCCGGGTCGATCCCGGCCCGCTCCAGCGCCTCCCAGCACACTTCCATCAGGACCCGCTGTTGCGGGTCCATCATGATGGCCTCGTTGGGGCTGATGCCGAAGAACGCGGCGTCGAAGTCGGTGGCGTCGGACAGGAAGCCGCCCTCGGGCACCTTGCCGGCGGCGGCCACCAGCTCGCCCCAGTAGTCCATGTCCCAGGACCGGTTGGACGGAAACGGGCCGACACCGTCGGTGCCGGACTCGACCAGCTGCCACAGGTCCTCCGGCGACCGGACGTCGCCGGAGTAGCGGCAGGCCATGCCGACGATCGCGATCGGCTCGTCGGTGGACACCGCGATGACCGGGGCCGCGTCCGCGCCGGCCGCGGCGTCGAAGAGCAGCTCGGCCAGGTAGCCCGCCAGGTCGGCGGCGGTCGGGTAGTCGAACACGACCGTGGCCCGCAGCTGCAGCCCGGTGGCGGTGTTGAGGCGGTTGCGCAGCTCCACGGCGACCAGCGAGTCGAAGCCGAGGTCCTTGAAGACCCGGCCGGCGTCGATGAACTCGGCCGAGTCGTGCCCGAGGACCGCCGCGACGTGCACCAGCACCAGCTCGCTCAGCGCGGCCAGGCGCTCGGCCTCGGACAGCGGCGCCAGCCGGCCGCGCAGCTCGGAGTCGCCGGCCCGGCGGGCGGTCCGCCGGGAGGCCGGGATCAGGGTCCGGAGCACGTCCGGGACCTCGCCGCCGGCCCGGATCGCGGCCAGGTCCAGCTTGATCGGCACGGCCAGCGCGTCCGGTCCGCCCACGGCGGCGTCGAACAGCGCCACGCCGTCGGCGGCGGTCAGGCCCGCGGCGTTCTCCCGGCCGGCCATGCCGCCGTCGAGGTCCCACTGCCCCCAGGCCAGGGACCGGCCGGGCAGCCCGCGCGCCGCGCGGTGGGCGGCGAGGGCGTCGAGGAAGGCGTTGGCGGCCGCGTAGTTCGCCTGGCCCGGGGCGCCGAGGACGCCGGCGGCCGAGGAGAAGACCACGAACGCGGCCAGATCCTGGTCGGCGGTGAGGGTGTGCAGGTTCCAGGCCGCCATGGCCTTCGGGCCGAGGACCCGGTCGAAGCGCTCGGGGGTCAGGGAGCTGATGACGCCGTCGTCGAGGACGCCGGCGCAGTGGACCACCGCCGACAGGGTGCGGCCCGCGACGAGCGCGCGGACGGCCGCGGCGTCGGCGAGGTCGCAGGCCGCGATCTCGACGGTGGCGCCGAGCGCGGTCAGTTCGGCTTCCACCTCGGCCGCGCCGTCGGCCTGGGGACCCCGGCGGCTGACGAGCAGCAGGTTGCGGACGCCGTGGGTCTCGACGAGGTGGCGGGCGATGAGGCGGCCCAGGGCGCCGGTGCCGCCGGAGATGAGGACGGTCGCGCTGGAGGTGGCCGCATCGGCGTCGTCTGTGCTGGCCGTACTGGCCGTACTGGCCGTACTGTCTGCGTTGTCGGTGCTGGCAGTGCCGGCGGTGCTGACTGTGCCGGGAACGCCGGCCCAGTTGACGCTCGCCAGCGCGCCGGCTGCCGAGGCCCGCACCAGACGCGGCGCCCACAGCTCGCCGGACCGGACCGCGACCTCCGACTCGCCGGTCGCGATGATCGCTGCGAGCAGGCCGACTACCTCAGCACCGTCATCACCGTTACTAGTGCTGCCTTCGGCGTCGACGAGCACGAACCGGCCCGGGTGCTCGGACTGCGCCGAGCGCACCAGACCGCGCACGGCGGCCGCACCGAGGTCGACAACATCCTCCCCCGAGACGGACACGGCGTCCCGGGTCAGCACCACCAGCCGCGATCGCGCGTAGCGGTCCTCGGCGGTCCAGGCCCGCACCGCCGCGAGCACCCGGTGGCTCGCGGTGCGCGCGGCCTCGGCGTCCGGGCCGCCCTGGACCGTCAGCAGCACCGACTCCGGGACCTCCGCGCCCAGCTCGTCGAACTCCGGCAGGGTCGCCGCCCCGGCCTGGCCCGGCCGCAGCTTCGACCACTCGACCCGGAACAGGGTGTCGCCGAAGCCGTTCGCCGCCGCCCCGGTCGCCATGCCCTGCGACACCCGCCGCAGCATCAGCGACCCGACGGTGACGACAGGCGCGCCGTCGGTGTCGCTCAAGGCCAACGCGACCTCGATCGCGTCGGCGCTGCCGGCGCCCGACCGCTTGATGTGGACCCGCGCGGCCGCGGCCCCGGAGGCCAGCAGGTCCACGTCCGACCACGCATACGGCAGCGTCAGCCCGGACCCGCCGAAGTCGCCGAGCCCGATCGCGTGCAGCGCCGCGTCGAACAGCGCCGGGTGGACGCCGAACGCGTCCGCGCTCATCCGCACCTGCTCGGCCAGGGCGACCTCGGCGAAGACCTCGCCGTCGCGCCGGTAGACGGCGCGCAGCCCCTGGAAGGCGGGGCCGTATTCGAGCCCGGCGTCGGCGAGGGCGTCGTACATGCCGTCGATGTCGACGGGCTCGGCGCCGGCCGGCGGCCAGGCCTCGGGCGCCGCCACGGTCGGCGGCTCGTCCTGCGGGGCCAGCGACCCCGAGGCGTGCCGGGTCCACTGCGCGTCGAGCATCGGCCGGTCCAGCCGGTCGGTGCGGGAGTACACGGCGACCGGCCGGACCCCGGCGGCGTCCGCGACCCCGATCGCGACCTGGACCTGCACCGCGCCGCGATCGGGCAGCACCAGCGGTGCCTGGACCGTGAGGTCCCGCACCCGCGCGCAGCCGACCTGGTCGCCGGCCCGCACGGCCAGTTCCACGAAGGCGGTGCCGGGCAGGATCACGGTCCCGGCGACCGCGTGATCCGCGAGCCATGCGTGGGTGGCCGTGGACAGCCGGCCGGACAGGACCACCCCTTCGCCGTCGGCGAGCACCGTGGCTGCCGAGAGCAGCGGATGCGTGACCGGCTCCAGGCCGAGCGAGGCCGGGTCGCCGTCGGACGGGCCGGACTCCAGCCAGAAGCGCTGGTGCTGGAACCGGTACGTCGGCAGGTCGGCCCGCCGGGCACCGGTGCCGGCGAAGAAGGCACGCCAGTCCACGCGCGCGCCGGCGGTGTGCAGCGCCCCGACCGCGCGGACCACCTCGGTCTGCTCGTCCCGGTCGCGGCGCAGCGTCGGGGTGAGGGCCACGTCGGGGTCCTCATCCAGGCAGCCGGTCGCCATCGCGGTCAGCGTGGCGTCCGGTCCGATCTCCAGGAAGCGCAGCACCCCGGCCGAACGCAGGGCCTTGATGCCGTCGGCGAACCGGACGGCCTGGCGCACATGCCGGACCCAATAGCCAGGCTCGGACAACTCGCCAGGCCCCGCGATAGCCCCGGTGACATTGGAGACAACCGGGATCAGCGGCTCGGCGAACGTCAGCTCGGACACCACACGCTCGAACTCCGCCAGCATCGGATCCATCAGCCCGGAGTGGAACGCGTGCGACACGGTGAGGCGCCGGGAACGGAAGCCGGCGGCTTCCAGCGCGGACACGACCTGGACGACAGCGCCCTCAGACCCTGAGACGACAGTGGCCGCCGGACCGTTGACCGCCGCGATGTCGGCACCCGGCACCAGCAGCTCACGCACCTTCTCCTCGGGCGCGGTCACCGACACCATCACCCCGCCGGCCGGCAACGCCTGCATCAACCGGCCACGCGCCACGACCAGAGCAGCGGCATCAGCCAACGACAACACCCCGGCGCAATGCGCCGCCGCCACCTCACCGATCGAGTGACCCGCCAGATAGTCCGGCACCACGCCCCAGGACTGCACCAGCCGGAACAAGGCGACCTCGACCACGAACAAGGCGGCCTGCGTGTACTGCGTCTGATCCAACCGGTCGCCACCAGTCGCGATCACCTGCGCGATCGACTCCGACAGATGGCTGTCCACCTGCGCGCAAGCCTGCTCGAACGCCGCATCGAAAACCGGGAACACACCCAGCAGGCCAGAACCCATCCCAGAACGCTGCGACCCCTGCCCCGAGAACAGGAACGCGGTCGCGGACTCGCGCGCCGGGGCCGCAGTGATCGCCCGCAGGTCCCGGATCGCGGCGGTGCGATCCACGGCGGCCACGACCGCGCGCTGCTCGAAGGCCGAGCGTTCGGTGGCCGCGCTGAGCGCGACGTCGGCCAGCTCGATCTCCGGGTGCTGTTCCAGGAACTGCGCCAGCGTCGCGGCCTGCTCGCGCGCCGCGTCGGCCGTGCGGCCCGAGACCAGCAGCGGCAGCACGCTGCGCGGTGCGACCGCCTCCGCGGCCAGAACGTCGGGCACAGCCGGCGCGGACTCGGCGTCCGGGGCGCTCTCGGGTTCCGGCACAGGCTCGGGTTCCGGCGCGGCCTCGACGATCACGTGCGCGTTCGTCCCGCTGATACCGAACGACGACACCCCGGCCCGGCGCGGCCGGCCGGTCTGCGGCCAGGGCAGCTGCTCGGTGAGCAGCGCGACGGTGCCGTCGGACCAGTCCACGTGGTGGGTCGGCTCGTCCACGTGCAGGGTCTTCGGCAGCACGCCGTGCCGGATCGCCTCGACCATCTTGATGACGCCGGCGACGCCCGCGGCGCCCTGCGTGTGCCCGAGGTTGGACTTGACAGAGCCCAGATACAGCGGGCGCCCCGCGGCCCGCTCCTTGCCGTACACCGCGAACAGCGCGTCGGCCTCGATCGGGTCGCCGAGCACCGTCGCGGTGCCGTGCGCCTCGACCGCGTCGACGTCGGCGGCGCCGATCCGGGCGTCGGCCAGCGCCGCGCGGATCACCCGCTGCTGCGCCGGGCCGTTCGGGGCGGTCAGGCCGTTGGAGGCGCCGTCGGAGTTCACCGCGGTGCCGGAGACGACCGCGAGGACCCGGTGGCCGTTGCGGCGGGCATCCGAAAGGCGCTCCAGCAGCAGCATGCCGACGCCCTCGGACCAGCCGGTGCCGTCCGCGGACTGCGCGAAGGTGCGGCAGCGGCCGTCACTGGACAGCGTGCCGTCGATGCTGAACTCGACGTAGGTGCGCGGGGTCGACATCACCGTGACCCCGCCGGCCAGCGCCATCGAGCACTCGCCCTTGCGCAGCGCCTGGACCGCGAGGTGCAGGGTGACCAGCGAGGAGGAGCAGGCGGTGTCGACGGTGACCGTCGGGCCCTCCAGCCCGAAGGTGTAGGCGACGCGCCCGGAGACCACACCGGAGGAGCCGTAGCTGCCCGGGTAGTTGTGGTACATCACGCCGGCGAACACGCCGACCGGGCTGCCCTTGACCGCCTGGGGCGGGATGCCCGCGCGCTCGAACGCCTCCCACGACGTCTCCAGCAGCAGCCGCTGCTGCGGGTCCATCAGCAGCGCCTCGCGCGGGCTGATCCCGAAGAACGAGGCGTCGAAGTCCGGGGCGTCGGGCAGGAAACCGCCCTCGCGGACGTAGCTGGAGCCCGGCCGCTCCCCGGTCGGGTCGTAGAGCCGCTCCAGGTCCCAGCCGCGGTCGGCCGGGAACGGGCCGATCGCGTCGGTGCCCGCGGCGACCAGCTCCCACAGCTCGGCCGGCGAGGCGACGCCGCCGGGAAAGCGGCACGCCATACCGACGATCGCGATCGGCTCGTGGGCGGCGTACGTCAGTTCCCTGGCGCGCTCGCGGAGTCGCTCTGTCTCCTTGAGGGAGACCCGGAGGGCATCGACTAGCTTGTCTTCGGAATTCACCACTCGGACTTCACTCCCCAGCGCGGCACATTCGACGGTGAGCCATATCGGCGACACACTAGGAGCCGGGACAAAGCCCACCCACCCCTAACGGGGGCGGGCACACCCCTGATCGGCGGCCAATCCGCGCCCACTTCCCCCAGGGCACCGGCATGCGGCTTCTAGGGGTTGTCGGGGATTCGACGGCAATGGCAGATTCGGGCTCCGATACCGGGTAGCGGTGTGCTGCCGCCGCATCGGTGAAATCCATTCACGTATCTTGCGCAACCACACTTCTTTGTCAGGGACATGCCGGGACATGCCTTGGCGTCTTTCGACAAAGAACGATGAGGAGCGGCAGTGGAGAGATTGCTGGTCGTCACGGCTCACGGCGACGACGAGACACTGGGCGCCGGCGGCACCATCGCCCGCCTGGCCGACGAGGGGGTCGCCGTCGCGCTGCTGGTGCTGACCGACGACGACGGCTCCCGCACCGCTTCGGGCACCGGCGGCGGCACCAAGCGGGTGGCGGCGATCGAGCAGGCCGCCGGCATCCTGGGCGTCAAACAGGTGCGGGTCCACGGGTTCGGCGACAACCGCCTGGACACCATCGGGCAGCTGGAGCTGAACAAGGTCGTCGAGCGCGAGGTCCGCCAGTTCGAGCCGGACACCGTGTTCGCGCCGAGCCTGGCCGACCTGAACCTGGACCACCAGCTGGTGAGCCGGGCGGCGCGGGTCGCCGGCCGGCCCGGACGCAGCCCGGTGCGCGAGATCAGGTGCTTCGAGATCCGCTCGGCCACCGACGCCGGGGAGGCCGCCGGCCTGCCGACCTTCCACCCGGCCTGCTGGCAGCAGCTGGCCGAGGAGCATCTGGACCGCAAGCTCCAGGCGCTGCGCGCCTACGGCGTCGAATGCGAGGCCTGGCCCTCCGCGCGCAGCGAGCGCGGGGTGCGGGCGCTGGCCGAATACCGCGGATCGCAGGTCGGCGTGCCGCTGGCCGAGGCGTTCGAGCTGGTCCGCAGGGTACTGCCGTGACCGCCGCCGGTCCGTACCGGACCGCCCTGGGGCCCGGTAGGGGTGGCCGCAGGACCGAGGAGAAACGAGTGGGAGATGACTGACATCGACGTGGCGGACGCCGCCGCGCCGGCCCCGGAGCGGCCCGGCGGGGTGGCGATCCTGGGGATGGGCTACGTCGGGCTGCCGACCGCGCTGGGCCTGCACGAGGCCGGCGTGCCGGTCATCGGCATCGACCACAGCGAGCGCCGGCTGTCCGAGATCCGCGCCGGCGACGTGGACCTGATCGACGCCGACCAGCGCCGGCTGGACAAGGCGCTGCGCCAGGAGGACTTCCAGCTCACCGCCGATCCGGCGCGGCTGGCCGACGCCGACGCGGTGATGGTGTGCGTGCCCACGCCGGTGGACGGCCACCGGCTGCCCGACATCGAGCCGCTGCGCTCGGCCTGCCGGACCGTGGTCGAGCACGCGCGGCCGGGCCAGACCCTGATCCTGACCTCCACCAGCTACGTGGGCACCACCGAGCAGCTGCTGGTCGCGCCGCTGCGCACGCGCGGGCTGACCGCCGGCGCCGAGGTGTTCGTGGCCTCCTCGCCGGAACGGATCGACCCGGGGAACGTCACGCACACCCAGCAGGAGACGCCGCGCGTGGTCGGGGGCGTGACGCCGGAGTGCGCGGCGCGCGCCGTCCAGGTCATCAAGGCGCTGACGCCGAAGGTTCACGTGGTGACCTCCCCGGAGGCCGCGGAGATGACCAAGCTGCTGGAGAACTCCTTCCGCGCGGTGAACATCGCGCTGGCCAACGAGTTCGCGGACATCTGCGAGGACCTGGCGCTGGACCCGCTGGAGATCACGCGGGCGGCCGCGACGAAGCCGTACGGGTTCATGGCGTTCCAGCCCGGCCCCGGTGTCGGCGGGCACTGCATCCCGTGCGACCCGCACTATCTGTTGTGGCAGCTGCGGGCCGCACGCAAGACGGCGCCCCTGGTCGACCGGGCCATGACCGCGATCGCGGACCGGCCGGGGCAGGTGGTGAACCGGGTGCTGGAGACGCTGTCGCGCGCGGGTCGCGGCCTGGCCGGGACCAGGATCCTGATCGTCGGGGTGGCCTACAAGCCGGGGGTGCGGGACGTCCGCTCCTCCTCGGCGCTGGACATCATCGACCTGCTGTCCGGCCGGGGCGCCGAAGTCGGGTTCCACGACGCGCTCGTCCCCGAGGTGCGGCTCGCGGACGGCTCGGTGGCGCACAGCATGCCGCGGCCGTCCGGGTCCGACTGGGACCTGGTCCTGATCCACACCGTGCATCCGGGTCACGACCACGACTGGATCGCCGACTGCCCGCTCGTCGTCGACACCACCTACCGGCTGTGGCCCGCGGTGGGCGCCGCGGCCGGCCGCGCCTGAACGCCTAGAAGGGACGCTAATGCGCTGCCTGGTCACCGGCGGAGCCGGGTTCATCGGCTCCCACCTCACCGAACACCTGCTGGACCTGGGCCACGAGGTGGTCGTGCTCGACGACTTCAGCACCGGCGACGAGCGGAACCTCGCGGCGGTCGCCTCCGACCGGCGGCTGCAGGTGCGGCGCGGCTCGGTCTGCGACCCGGCGGCCGTCGAGGACGCCATGGCCGGCGTCGAGGCCGTCTACCACCTGGCGGCGGCGGTGGGGGTGTTCACCATCCTGGACAAGACCCTGCAGAGTCTGCGCACCAACCTCACGGGCACCGAGGTCGTGCTGGAGGCGGTGCGGCGGCACCAGGTGCCGGTGCTGGTCGCCTCGACCAGCGAGGTCTACGGCAAGAACACCGCGGACTCGCTGTCCGAGGACGACGACCGGGTGGTGGGATCACCGCTGCTGAGCCGGTGGTCCTACGCCGAGGCCAAGGCGCTGGACGAGACGTTCGCGTACCTGTACGGGGCCGAGTACGGCCTGCACACCGTGATCGTCCGGCTGTTCAACACCGTCGGGCCGCGCCAGAGCGGCCGCTACGGCATGGTCGTGCCGCGGTTCGTCGAGCAGGGGCTGGCCGGGGAACCGCTGACGATCCACGGCGACGGCGCGCAGATCCGCTGCTTCTGCCACGTGCTGGACGTCGTGCCGGCGCTGGTGGCGCTGCTCGGTGACGAGCGGGCCCGGTGCCAGGTGGTCAACCTCGGCAACCCCGAGCCCGTCACGATCGCCGAGCTCGCGCAGCGGGTGATCGCGGCCACCGGCTCGACCGGCGGCGTGGTGAAGATCCCCTACGACCAGGCCTACGGATCAGGGTTCGAGGACATGCAACGCCGGGTGCCGAACATCGGCAAGGCGCGGGAGCTGATCGGGTTCGAGCCGCGCCACCGGCTGGACGACGTGCTGAAGGCGGTCATCGCCGAGCGGTCGCAGCTGCGGACCGCGTGAGGACGTACTGACGCACGCAAGGACGACGGCCGGGCGGGTCCCGGCTGCCGTCGATCGTGTCTGGGTGTCGGGCTGTCTGGGTCTGGGCGTCCGGGCGTCGGGCTGTCAGCCGTTCCAGGCTGCCAGGTGCCGCGCGACGGTCGCGGCCACGGCGGCGGCGTTCGCCGGGTTCTCGGACAGGTAGAAGTGGCCGCCGGGGAAGACTTCGAGCTCGAAGGGCCCTGCGGTGTGCTTCTCCCAGGCCCGGGCCTCGTCGATCGTGGTGACCGGATCGTCGTCGCCGACGAGCGCCACCACCGGGCACTCCAGCTCCGGCCCCGGCGCCGGGAGATAGGTCTCGACCGCGGTGTAGTCGGCACGGATCGCCGGCAGGATCATCTCCAGCAGCTCGGGGTCGGTCAGCAGTTCCGAGGCGGTGCCGGACAGCTCCTGCAGCGCCGCGACCACGCCGGCGTCGTCACGGCGGTGGACGCTATCGTCCCGGGTGGTCGAGGGCGCGCGGCGCCCGGAGGCGAACAGCCCGGCCAGCGGAACACCGTCGCGCTCCAGCCGGCGGCCCACCTCGTAGCCCAGAGTCGCCCCCATGCTGTGCCCGAACAGGGTCACCGGGCCCACGTCCCGCAGCCCGACGGCGATCCGGTCGGCGAGCTCGTTGAGATCGGTGACGGCCGGCTCCCGGCGGCGGTCCTGCCGGCCCGGGTACTGCACCCCCGACACATCGGCGGCCCCGCCCAGAGCGCGCGCCAGCGGAGCGAACGCGGTGGCGGCTCCCCCGGCATGCGGCAGACAGAACAGGCGAGGGGCGTCGGAGGCGTCCCGGAAGCGGCGGAACCACTGGCCCTGGTCGTATGTCATGGCGGTCATGCCCCCGACCGTGCCAAAGTCCGCCGGGACCGCTCAACCCCTACCCCACCCCCCTTTCCGGCGAGCCCGGGGCGGAAGGACGATGAAGGACCATTGAGAGAAGCCATCCGCGGAGTAGTAGTTACTCCCCTATATTGCGCCTGCTTTATCTTGCGCCGCCCCCTCGCGGTTGAGTAGACGTTCTGTAACTGACGTGCGGGGGGAGACGTGCGGGGGTGGGAAATGGACTCCTTCTGGACGGACGAAAACCACACTGATCCGCGGCGTTCCCAAACGGCGCTGCGGGACCGGCTGGCGAGGAACGCCGCCGGGCAGGGCGGTCTGGTGCTGCTGACCGGCGGTGCCACGAGCGGCAAGACACACCTGGTGGGCGAGCTGCTGAACCAGGCCGCGGCCAGCGGTGCGATCACGTTGTGCGCCACCGGCTCCCGGGAGGAGCAGCACCTGGGCTCCGGAATCCTGGAGCAGCTGTTCAGCTCGCAGGCGCTGCCCGACGCGGTGGCCGACCGGGTCGCCGCACTGCTGGACGGGCCGGTGCCCGACGCGGCCGACCCGGTGCCGGACGTCGTGGCCGAGCTGTGCCGGGTCGTCATGGACCTGACCCGCGGCGGTCCGGTGGTGCTGACGGTCGACGACCTGCAGTTCGCCGAGGACGACGCGCTGCGGCTGCTGCTGCGGCTGCACCGCCGGATCCGGTCGACCCGGCTGCTGATGGTGCTGGCCATCCGGGACCGGCCGAACTCCACGCATCTGGCGATGCGGGCCCGGTTCGCCCGGCAGTCCTACGACAGCATCCGCTTGGCGCCGTGGTCCCCGGACGCGGTGCAGGGGCAGGCCGCCGCAGCCGGACTGGCCGACGCCGAGGCGCGGGCGCTGGACCTGCACGCCCTCAGCGGCGGGAACCCGCTGCTGGTCAGGGCCCTGATCGCGGCCGGCCGGGCCGGGGACCCGGCCCGGCCCGGCACCGGTCCGGCGTTCGCCCACGCGGTCCGCGCGGTCCTGCACCGGCTGGATCCGGCGGTGCGCGAGCTGGCCGGGGCCGCGGTCCTGCTCGACGCGGTCGGCGACGTCGCCGCGGCGGCCCGGCTGGCCGGGGTCGGCGTCTCCGAGGCCAAAGAGGCCCTGGAGATGCTGACCGATGCCGGGGTGTTCGGGCCGGACGGCGTCCGGCACCCGAGCGTGCGCTCCGCGGTGCTGGACTGCCTGGCGCCGGAGACGCTGAGCAGGTTCCACGCGGCCGCCGCCGAACACCGCCTGCGGGCCAACGCCCCGGAGCACGAAGTGGCCGCCCACCTTGTAGAGGCCGACGCACCCGTCCCGGCCTGGGGCATCCCGATCCTGCTGGCCGCCGCGCGGCAGGCCGCCGGCGCCGAGCAGAACACCTTCGCCCGGCGCTGCCTGGAGGCTGCGCTCCAGGCCTGCGACGACCCCGCGCAGATCCGGGGCATCCGTACCGCGCTCGCCGAGATCGCCTGGCAGTCGAACCCCTCGGCGGCCGCCACCTACTTGTCGGCGCCCTCCGAACCGGCTCATCTCGACCCTGCTCATCCGGGCCGGGCTCATCCCGGCCCGGCCCCCGCCGAGGCGATGATGGCGCTGCGCTGCGCGCTGTGGGACGGCGACCAGGCCGGCGCCGAGGCCGCTCTGGAGGCCCTGAAGAACCAGCCTGAACCGCTCACCCCCCAGTTGGAGGCCGAGATCGATCTGGCCCTCCAGTGGCACTTCGGACCGGCGGCCGGGCGGCTGGCCGCCCGGCTGGCGGCCGACCCGGCACAGGGCGACCCCTGGCACCGGGCGGCGGCGGCCGTGGCCCAGCTGTGGACGCACGGCGGCAGCGAGGTGCTGGCGCAGAACGCCGAGCGGATGCTGCGCAACTCCCGGCTCAGCTCCCTGTCGTTGGAGACCCTGGCGACCTCGGTGCTGGCGCTGGCCCACAGCAACCGCGGCGACGCGGCGGCGAAGTGGTGCGCGACGCTCAGCCGGCAGGCCGAGGCGCGCGGCGCCGCCACCTGGCAGGCGCTGATCGACACGGTCTGGGCCCTGGTCTCGGCGCGGCGCGGCGATCCCGCGGCCGCCCTGGAACGCGCCCGGAGCGCGCTGGCGGCCCTCGGCCCCCGGGGCTGGGGCACGTCGGTGTTCTTCCCGCTGTCGGCCCTGGCCGTCGCCCACACCGCGCTCGGTGACTTCGACGCCGCCGCCGCGGCGCTCGACGTCCCCCGTCCGGATCCGCTGCCCGCGACCGTCGGAGCGCTGCGCTTCCTCAGAGCCCGAGGACAGCTCCACCTCACCTCGAGCCGGGTGCTGGCGGCGGTGAGCGACTTCGGGGAATGCGGGCGGCTGCTGGCCGCGCAGCAGGCCGACCACCCCGCGCTGCTTCCGTGGCGGTCCGACCTCGCGGAGGCCTACCTGTGGCTGGGCAACACCGCGGCCGCCCGCGATCTGGCCCGGCAGCAGCTGGACCTGGCGGCCGACACCGACGCCGCCTCCCAGGGCCACAGCCTGCGGATCCTGGCCCTGCTGAGCCGTCCCGTCGACCGGCCGGCGATGCTGAGCCAGGCCGCGGACTGGTTCAAGAAGTCCGGCGACCAGCTGGAGCTGGGCCGGACCGTGAAGACCCTGAGCCAGCTGCACCTGCGGCACCAACAAGGGGACTTCGGCCCCGGGCACAGCGTCTGGATCCCGGAACAGCGGCGCACCCCGGCACCGGTGCCGGTGCCCCGCCCGGTACGGGAAGTCCCGGCGGCCGCCCGGGACGGGGGCGCCGAGACCCCCGGCGGACCCGCCGCCCCGGAAATCCTCAGCGAAGCAGAGCTGAGAGTCGCCGAACTCGCCGCACTCGGCTGGTCGAACCGGCAGATCGGGAACAACTTGTTCATTACGGTGAGTACGGTGGAACAGCACCTCACCCGCGTCTATCGCAAGCTTCAGGTCAGTGGACGGAGTGACCTGGCAGGACGGTTGGCTTCCCAGGCGGGATAAGGCTCGCTGCGTGACGTGACGCGACAAGACGCTCGGCCGGGTTCTCCGGCCGAGCGTCTTCTCACCACCCGCTGGCTATCTCTACAGCCGCTTCTCTACAGCGCCCTTCTACAACACGGAATCTCCACCGAACTCGGCGTCGAGGATGTCGAACAGCTCCGCGGCGCTGGCCGCCTCCACATCGGCGTGCCCGGTCTCGCCACCACCCGACCACCGTGCGGCCAAGGCCCGCAGGCTGGCGGCGGCCGAAGCCCGGTCCTCGGGGCCGGCCTCGGAGAACGCGGCGTCGAGCGCCGCTTCGAGTTCTGCGATGCGCCGCCCCGCCGTGGGAGCGCCGGAGACTGTGGAGATCTCGGTGATCTCGGTGATCTCCTCCCGCAACCGCGCCGCCAGCGCCGCCGGGTTCGGATGGTCGAAGATGAGCGTGGCCGGGAGCCGCTGTCCGGTGGCCGCGTCCAGCCGGTTGCGGTACTCGATCGCGGTCAGCGAGTCGAAGCCGAGCTCCAGGAACCCGGCCTCCGGGTCGAGCCGGTGGCCGGGTTCGTGTCCCAGCACCGCGGCGGCGAGCCGGGTCACCAGGCCCATCAGCGCACGGTCCCGCTCGGCGCCCGCCAGCTGCGCGAGCCGGGACCACTCCCGCCGGTCGGTCTCGGCGGCGCTGTCGGCGCGGCGGTGGCGCGCGGCCGGCGTCCGCACCAGGCTGCGCAGCATCGCGGGGACCTCCTCGGCGCCGGCGCCCAGGGCGCTGAGATCGAGGTGGACCGGGGCCAGCGCCGGCTCCCCGGCGGTAGCCGCCACATCGAACAACCGCAACCCCGCTGGCACGGACAGGCCCAGCACCCCGGAGCGCGCCATCCGGACCAGGTCGGTGCTCGGCAGGGCCGCGGACATGCCGCCCTGGGACCACAGGCCCCAGGCCATCGACACCGCGGGCAGCCCGGACGCCCGGCGGTGCTGCGCCAGGGCGTCCAGGAACACGTTCGCCGCCGCGTAGTTGGCCTGGCCGGCCGCGCCGAGCGTGCCGCCGAAGGAGGAGAACAGGACGAAGGCGCTCAGGTCCAGGCCGGCGGTGAGCGCGTGCAGGTTCCACGCGGCGTCCACCTTGGGCCGCAGGACGGCGTCCATGCGGTCCGGTGTGAGCGCGGCCAGGACCCCGTCGTCGACGGCCCCCGCGGTGTGGACGACGGCGGTCAGCGGCCGGTCCGCCGCAACCGTGGCCAGCAGCGCGCGCACGGCGCCGGCGTCCGCGAGATCGCAGGCCACGACCTCGACCCGGGCCCCGAGGGCTTCGAGCTCCGCGACGAGCTCGGCCGCGCCGGGGGCGTCGGGACCGCGACGGCTGGTGAGCAGCAGGTCGCGCACTTCGTGGCGCTCGACGAGATGGCGTGCCGTCACCGCGCCGAGGACGCCGGTGCCGCCGGTGACCAGCACGGTGCCGTCCGGGTTGAAGATCGGCCTCGGTGACGGTTCCGGCTGCGAAACCGGTTCCGGGAAGGCGGCCAGGCGAGGCAGCAGTACCCCGCCCGCACGGACCGCCAGGCTCGGTTCCGCCGCGTCGAAGGTAGCGACGACGGTCGGCAGGGGCAGGTCGGCCGCATCGAGGTCGAGAAGGAGGAACGTGTCGGGGTATTCGAGCTGCGCGGTACGCACCACCCCCCACACCGGGGCGTGGACGAGGTCGAGGACGTCCTCGTCGGGAGTGGTCGCGATGGCACGCCGGGTGGTGAGGACGAGCCGCGAATCGGCGAAGCGGTCCTCAGCGGCCCAGGTCTGAAGGATGCTCAGGAGACTGTTGGCGGCGGCGCGGGCCGCAGGAGCGATGGCGAGATCTGGCGCGGTGGCTAGACCTGGGACGCTGGCGGTATCCGAAACAGTGCCGGGCCCGGGACCGAGTGCGGCGGCACCCGCTCCGAGCTGCGCGCAGGGCACGAAGACCAGGTCCGTCATCGCCTCGCCGTTCGCGGCGGCCTTCGCGAGCGCCTCAAGGTCTGGGTATCGCAGGACCTTGCCGACCTGTCGGGTCAGACTTTCGTATAGACCGATCGGGTCGTCGCCGACGATCGCACAGGCCGGTTCCACAGTGGCGCCGACCGGCGCGGTCGCCGGAATCCAGTCGATCCGGAACAGCGCCTCGCCAGCCCCGCCGCTCTTCTGAGCGGCGATGGCGTCATCAGCGATCGGCCGCAGGACCAGCGCGGCCACGGACAGCACCGTCCGCCCTTCGGCGTCGCGGGCTTCCAGAGCCACGGTGTCGGGTCCCGTCGGGGAGATCCGCATCCGGAGCCGGGACGCCCCGGAGCCGTGAACCCGCACTCCGGACCAGGCGAACGGCAGCACCGGCCGGTCGGCGAGCGGACCGGCGAGTCCGATGGCGTGCAGCGCGGCGTCCAGCAGCGCCGGATGCAGACCGGTCCAGCGGTCGTCGTCGGCCCCATCGGGCAGCTCGACGTCGGCGAAGGTGTCGTCACCGAGCGACGACACGGCACGCAGGCCGCGGAACACCGGCCCGTAGTCAAAGCCCTGCTCTGCCAGCCGGTCGTAGCGATCGGCGACATCTATGGCGGCGAGTCCGCT
The DNA here is from genome assembly GCA_013362315.1 of Catenulispora sp. Classification (GTDB taxonomy): domain Bacteria; phylum Actinomycetota; class Actinomycetes; order Streptomycetales; family Catenulisporaceae; genus Catenulispora. The sequence goes on from JABFWL010000174.1 coordinate 21,417, forward strand.
CTCCGGCCAGGACTGGGAAGCCGGCGAATCAGAATCCGGCGCCATCAGCACACCGGTCGCGTGGCGGATCCACGCGGTCTCGTCGGCCGTATCCTCACGCTGCGAGTAGACCGAGACCAAGCGGCGACCGGCGTCGTCAAACGCCCCGACGACCACCTGCACCCGGACCCCGATCTCAGCCGGCAGCTCCAGCAACGCCTCCAGTGCGAGCTCTTCGAGGTCAGGGCAGCCGACCTCGTGACCGGCCCGCAACGCCAGCTCCACAAAGCCGGTGCCAGGGAAGAGCACGGTTCCTTGCACCACATGGCCGGCGAGCCAGGACTGCGCCACCGGCGAGAGCCGACCGGTGAGCAGCAAGCCGTCGGCCTCGGGGGTCGTGATCACAGCGGTGAGCAGCGGATGGTCGGCCGCCAGCTGACCGGACTCGCGCAGGTTGCCAGCGGGATTCTTGGTCGACGACAGCCAGTAGCGTCGGCGTTGGAAGGCATATGTAGGAAGGGTGACGGCACGCGGTTCGCGGTCGGCGAAGACTGCGGCCCAGTCGATGGCGGCGCCATGGACGTGGAGCCGGGCCAGAGCGGTGAGCGCCGCAAGGGGTTCAGCCTGGTCTTTGCGCAAGGTCGGGACCAGAACGGCCTCGGAGTCTTCCTCCAGGCAGCCGGTGGCCATCGCGGTCAACGTGGCATCCGGGCCGATCTCCAAGAACCGGTCCACGCCAGCGGCACGCAAAGCACTGATGCCGTCGGCGAACCGCACCGGCCGACGCACATGACGGACCCAGTATTCGGGATCGGTCAACTCCCCC
>JABFWL010000360.1 GCA_013362315.1 Catenulispora sp.
GCGATGCCCGCGGTCTCGCCCTCAGCGGCCGCCGCGGCCGCGGCAGCTGCCTCCGCGGCGGCGGCCGACATCGAGCCCACCGTCCCGGTGGTCCGGCCGCCGGCCGCCACCCCGGCACCGCTGCCGCAGCGCCCGCAGCGCGCCGACGGCCGCATCGCCGGCTGGGACGCCCCCTCCGACCCGGACGCCATAGGGGCCGGCGTCTCCCGGCGGCAGCCCACCCCCGGGCCACCGCCGCAGCAGCCGCTGCCGACGCAGATGCAGCGCCAGCTGGACCAGCTCCACGCCGAGCGCCAGCCGCCGCAGCAGCCGCAGCAGGGCGGCCACCAGCGCCTGTCCGCCTACCCGCCGCAGCCGCAGTTCTCGCCGCAGGGCTATCAGCAGCAGCCCGGCCCGCAGGGGTACCAGCAGCCCGCGCCCGGCCAGCCCTACCAGGGCCCCGGCGGCCGGTATCCGGAGCAGCAGCGCCATGACCGGTACCAGGACCGGTATCAAGACCAGTACCCAGACCAGCACCAGGAACGCGGCGGCTACCAGCCCTCGCAGTTCCAGGCCAGCGCCGCGGCCCCACCGCGGCCGGTGGCCTACACCCCGAACCAGCAGCCGGTCATGCCCCGGCAGCCGCCGCCGCGCGAGCGGGACCGGGAACGCGACCGGGACCGAGGACGGGATCGTGAGCCGGCCCGGCCGCCGGTCCAGAAGACCGTCGTCAAGCGGCGCCGCGGCATGCCGCTGGGCTGCCTGGTCAAGCTCATGATCCTGGGCCTGATCGGCTTCGGCATCTACACCGGCGTGAACTGGACCATGGCCAAGATCAACGGTGCCAGCCGGGACCTGAACTACTGGATCTCGCGCGAGTGGCACCAGATCGCCCAGAAGGTCAACGTCGAGAAGAAGAAGCTGCCGCCGGCGCTCCAGCCGTCCGACCTCCCGACCAGCGCCCCGGTCACGATTCCCGGAGGCGGCGGCAAGACGTCCTGATCGGCGCCCGGCGGCCGGCGGCGGGTCACGCTTCGGCGAGCCCGCTTGCCCGACAGGCGTGCGGCGCGGGAAAGTTTCGTGTCCCCCTTACTCCCCCCATGGGCGGACACGGCCAGCGGTAAGGAGCGGGAAGACCTCGTGGCGGCACGGAAGATCGGCAGCAGGTACACCATCACCACGGTGCTGGGCCGCGGGACGTGCGGCACCGTGTGGGAGGGCGAGGGCCCCGGCGGGCCGGTCGCCGTCAAGCTCCTGCGCGAGGACCTGGCCGCCGACCAGACCCTCATCGCCCGCTTCGTGCAGGAGCGCACCGCGCTGACCAGCCTGCACCACCCGAACGTGGTCGGGGTGCGCGACCTGGTGGTCGACGGCACCGACCTGGCCCTGGTGATGGACCTGGTCCGGGGCTCGGACCTGCGGCACCTGCTGGAGAACGAGGGCGCGCTGCGGCCGCAGCTGGCCGCCGGCCTGGTCGCCGGCACCGCCGAGGGGCTGGCCGCCGCGCACGCGCAGGGCATCATCCACCGCGACGTGAAGCCGGAGAACATCCTGCTGGACCACGGCGGCGGCGCGCTGGTCCCGCGGCTGGCCGACTTCGGCATCGCGCGCCTGGTCGACGGCCCGCGCCGGACCCGGGCCACCCGGATCATCGGCACCCCGGACTACCTGGCCCCGGAGGTCATCGAGGGGCTGCAGCCGGGGCCGGCGGTGGACATGTACGCCCTCGGCACGGTGCTGTTCGAGCTGCTCACCGGCTGGACCCCGTTCGGCGGCGGCCATCCCGGGGCGGTGCTGCGCCGGCACGTCACCGACAAGATCCCGCCGCTGCCCGGCGTGCCCGGCCCGCTGGCCGCCCTGGTCGCCTCCTGCCTGGCCAAGGGCCCGGCGGCGCGGCTGACCGCCGCCGAGTTCGCGATCCGGCTGCGCGAGCTGGTGCCGCTGCTGGAGGACCTGCCGCCGCTGGACATCCCGGACCCGCGCGAGGGCGGCTGGGACGTGCGCTCCTCGGCGCACGCCAGCCTGCACGGCGGCCGGAACCCGACGATCGACCCGATCCCGATGCGGCACACCGGCATCGTGCCGCTGGTGCCCAACGGCGAGCTGAAGGACGACGACGCCGACACGCACCTGAACCTGATGCGGCCGATCCGAGATCGGGACCACGGGGAGATCCGGCGGCGGTCCGGGACGCAGCAGGGGGACGCCTCGGCGCTGCGCAATGAGCGCGGGGAGCGGGCCGAGCGGGTCGACCGGACAGACCGGGGCGAGCGGGCCGACCGCGGAGAGCGGGTCGAGCGCAGCCCTTTCGGCTCGGGCTCCGGTTCTGGCGGCGCTGACAGCGCCGACGGTTCCGGAGCTCCCAAGCGGCCGCGCTGGATCGCGGTCACCGCTGCGGCGTTGTTGGTCGGCGGAGCGGCGGCGGCAATCGCGCTCGGGATGTCCGGCGACGGCACGCACAAGGACGACAAGGCCCACTCGCAGGGCCCGGCTGGAGTCACGACCTCCTCCGTGTCCTCGCCGCCCGGGACGACGACGCGATCCACTGTGGCGGGGTTGAGCTTCCAACCGGCCAAGGAGCTGCCGCAGCTGCCGGTGTCCGTTCAGGGAGCGCCGCGCGCCGCCGTCGTCAAGGACGCGGCGGGGGCCGCCAGCCTGTTCGTCTTCGTCACCGGCACCGACGGCAGCATCTGGTACCTCCCGGGCGAGGGCAGCCACTCCTGGCTGCCGCTCAAGGGGCTGAAGACCAACGCGGAGCCCGCTGTGGTCGCCACGACCGGCGGCCACCTGGAGCTGTTCGCCCTGCGGGAGAGCGACGGCGTCGTCCACCAGCGCAGCTACGCGGCCGACGGCGGCTGGTCGGCGAAGTGGGTGCCGGTCGGCACGGCGAAGGTGCACGGTGCGCCCGGAGCGCTGGCCGGGCCCGACGGCTCCGTGGTCGTCGCGGCGGTCGGCAGTGGGAAGACGCTGATGACCGTCACCGGGACCCCGTCGGGGAACGCGGGCGCGTATACGTGGGGCGACTGGCAGCCGGTTCCCGGCGTCGGGGATGTCACCGCCGGGGTGGCGCTCGCGGCGACGCCGTCGACGTCCGGGTACAGCGCTTATGTGGAGCGCGCTTCTGACCAAGGCGTCATGGCGATCGCTTACGCGAACAAGCTGTGGGGCGCTCCTACGCAGACTCCCTTGTCGGGGCTCCCTACGGCGGCGACTTCCGGGGACGGGATGACGTACGTGTTCGTCCGCTCCGCAGGCGGAGCTGTCAAGGCGATGAACGGCAACGGGCAGGCGGGTGCCGGGGGACTGGCCTCCACGGTACCGCCCGGCGCCACCCAGACTCCCGACGGCCGGATCGTCGTGGTCACTGCCTCCGCACCGACGAAGCTGCGGGTCGCTTACTCCGGATAGGCTTGTCACGTGGCTACAGATCCTTCCGAAGAGCTCAAGAACCTCCGTGCGACCATGGCGTCCATCGAAGCCGTGCTCGACGTCGACAAGCTGCGGGCGCAGATCGCGGACTTGGAGGAGCAGGCCTCGGCCCCGGACCTGTGGAACGACCAGGCCAAGGCACAGGCGGTGACCTCTAAGCTGTCCGGCCTGCAGGCCGAGCTGAACCGGTTCTCGAGCCTGAACCGGCGGCTTGAGGACGTCGAGGTGCTCTTCGAGCTCGGGCAGTCCGAGGGCGACGCGGACGCCTTGGCCGAGGTGCAGGGCGAGCTGATCGCCATCTCCAAGGCGGTCGGCGACCTGGAGGTGCGCACCCTGCTGTCCGGCGAGTACGACGCCCGCGAGGCGCTGGTGACGCTGCGCGCCGAGGCCGGCGGCGTGGACGCCGCGGACTTCGCCGAGATGCTGCTGCGGATGTACACGCGCTGGGCTGAGCGGCACGGCTACCAGTACGAGGTCTACGACACCTCCTACGCCGAAGAGGCGGGCATCAAGTCGGCGACGTTCACCGTGAAGGCGCCCTACGCCTACGGCACGCTGTCGGTGGAGCAGGGGACGCACCGCTTGGTGCGGATCTCGCCGTTCGACAACCAGGGCCGGCGCCAGACCTCGTTCGCCGGCGTCGAGGTGGTGCCGGTGGTCGAGCAGACCGACGTGGTCGAGATCCCCGAGGACGAGCTGCGGGTCGACGTCTACCGCTCCTCCGGCCCCGGCGGCCAGGGCGTCAACACCACCGACTCGGCGGTGCGCATCACCCACCTGCCGACCGGGATCGTGGTGTCGTGCCAGAACGAGCGCTCGCAGATCCAGAACCGGGCCTCGGCCATGGCGGTGCTCCAGGCCAAGCTGCTGCAGCGGCGGCGCGAGGAGGAGCAGGCGCGGATGGACGCGCTGAAGGACGACTCCTCGGGGTCGTGGGGCAACCAGATGCGCAGCTACGTGCTGCATCCGTACCAGCTGGTCAAGGATCTGCGGACGGACTACGAGACCGGCAACACGACGGCGGTGCTGGACGGCGACATCGACGAGTTCATCGAGGCCGGGATCCGGTGGCGGAAGCAGCGGGAGAACGGCTAAGCGTTAGGGCCTTATAGGGCCCAGAGTTCTCAAAACGGACAGAAGCCACTATTTATCGTGTATCGCCGTTAAATAGTGGCTTCTTTTTGATCTTTAACGCCTTACTGCCCCTTAACGGCCTTAATGAATGGTCGTCGTGAGGAAAGCCACAGCGACGAGCAGGGTCAGAAGTACGGCGGTCAGCGTGGACGCGGAAACACCGCCGCCACCGTGCATCCGGTCCCTGTGGCCGCGGCAGACGCTGCACCTGCCTTCGGACACCGGGCCCGTGCAATTCGCGCAAATTAGGTGCTCACAGCACATGCCGCCTCACCTCCTGTATTCGGTACCACGCTCCGCTCCTGCTCCGAGCCGGTGCGGTTGGTGGTTCCCGGGCGAAGGGGCCCTGAACCCCTACTTCCGGCGTGTACTGTCATCTCTACTGTGACACTACGACCGAGCGTACGCATAAGTGCCCGCGCAGGCTTCCCGGCCGGGGCGCTTATGACGGAGGCGATGCCAGCATGATCAGATTCGACCAGGTCTCCAAGACCTACCCGAACCAGAGCCGGGCCGCTCTGCGGGACATCTCCCTGGAGATCGAGCGCGGCGAGTTCGTCTTCGTGATCGGCTCCTCCGGCTCCGGCAAGTCGACGTTCATGCGGCTGATCCTGCGCGAGGAGCGGCCCAGCGCCGGCCGGGTCTACGTGGCCGGCAAGGACCTGTCCAAGCTGTCCAACTGGAAGATCCCGCAGCTGCGCCGCCAGATCGGCACCGTGTTCCAGGACTTCCGGCTGCTGCCGAACAAGACGGTCGAGCAGAACGTCGCCTTCGCCCTGGAGGTGATCGGCAAGTCCCGGCCGACCATCGGCAAGGCGGTCCCGGAGGTGCTGGACCTGGTGGGCCTGGGCGGCAAGGGCGGCCGGTACCCCAACGAGCTGTCCGGCGGTGAGCAGCAGCGCGTGGCCATCGCCCGGGCCTTCGTGAACCGCCCCATGGTGCTGATCGCCGACGAGCCCACCGGCAACCTGGACCCGGAGACCTCGGTCGGCATCATGAAGCTGCTGGACCGGATCAACCGGGCCGGCACCACCGTGGTGATGGTGACCCACGACCAGGCCATCGTGAACCAGATGCGCCGGCGAGTGCTGGAACTCGACGGCGGCAACCTGGTCCGCGACCAGTCCCGCGGCGTGTACGGGTACGTGCGCTAAACGCCCCCCGGCCACCACGGAAGCATTCAGCAGAACTCAGGTAGGAGCCCCCGACCGACCATGCGAGCCCAATTCGTCTTCTCCGAGATCTTCATCGGCCTGCGCCGCAACCTGACCATGACCATCGCGGTCGTCGTCTCGGCGGCGGTGGCGCTCGGGATGCTCGGTGTCGCACTGCTGATGTTGTTCCAGACGAGCCAGATGAAGGACTACTGGTACGACAAGGTCGAGGTTTCGGTCTTCCTGTGCACCAAGGAGGACCAGGGCCTGCACGCGAGCACCTGCTCGGCCGGCCAGGTCACGGACACTCAGATGACCGCCCTGCAGGCGGATCTGGCCGGCAACCCGCTGGTCCAGCAGGTGTTCCCGGAGACCCAGCCCGAGGCGTTCGCCCGCTATAAGGAGCAGGCCAAGGGCTCGCCTGTGACGGACTACGTCACCCCGGACCAGATCCCGGCGTCCCTGCGGGTGAAGCTGAAGAGCCCGACCACCGAGAACATCGACGCGATCCGCAGCACCTACCAGGGGCAGCAGGGCGTGGAAACCGTCTCGGACCAGAAGACGATCCTCAAGCCGCTGTTCAAGCTGTTCAACGGCCTGACCGTCTCGGCGACCACGGTGGCCGTCGTCATGGTCGGCCTGGCGCTGATGCTGATCGTGAACACGGTCCGGCTTTCAGCCTTCAGCCGCCGCCGGGAAACGGGCATCATGCGGCTGGTCGGAGCCTCGAACTTCTACATCCGCCTGCCGTTCCTCATGGAGGGCGCGGTGGCGGGCCTGGGCGGCGTCGCGGTGGCGGCGCTTGGCGTGGCGAGCTTCAAGTTCTTCCTCATCGACCGCGTCCTGGCCCCGAGCTTCACCTTCACCAGCTTCATCGGCTGGGACAAGGTGCTGGTCACGGTCCTGATCCTGGTCCCGGTCGGCCTGCTGATGGCGGTCGGCGCCAGCGCCCTGTCCCTGCGGAAATACCTGAAGGTCTAGGCACGTTCATCGGGGATAATGAACCCCATGCCGAAGGAACAAGGCCAGAAGGTCATCGCCCGCAACAAGAAGGCGCGCCACGAGTACACCATCGAGGCCAC
>JABFWL010000628.1 GCA_013362315.1 Catenulispora sp.
GGCGCGGCGCTGGTGGCCGACCTGAGCGACCCGGACCAGGCCTCGGCGTTGCCGCACCGGGTCGGCGGGGTGGACGTGCTGGTGAACAACGCGGGCCTGCAGCATGTGGCGCCGCTGCACGAGTTCCCGGTCGAGACCTTCGCGCTGATCGTGCGGCTGATGCTGGAGGCGCCGTTCCGGCTGATCCGCGAGTCGCTGCCGCACATGTACGAGCGCGGCTGGGGCCGGATCGTGAACATCTCCTCGGCGCACGGCCTGCGCGCCTCGGAGTTCAAGGCCGCCTACGTCTCGGCCAAGCACGGCCTGGAGGGGCTCTCGAAGGTCGCGGCGCTGGAGGGCGCCCCGCACGGCGTCACCTCGAACTGCGTGAACCCCGGCTACGTCCGCACCCCGCTGGTCCAGAAGCAGATCGCCGGCCAGGCCGCCGCGCACGGCATCCCGGAGGACGAGGTGGTCGCCAAGGTCCTGCTGGAGCGCTCGGCCGTCAAGCGCCTGATCGAACCGTCCGAGGTCGCGGAACTGGTGGCCTACCTGTGCTCGCCGGCGGCGGCCTCGGTTTCCGGCGCCTCGCTGGCGATGGACGGCGGATGGACAGCACGGTGAGGTCCGCGTGATGCTGGGCGCCATGTCCGCCCTCGCCACCGCCTCGGTGTTCCTGGACTTGCTGGCCCGCGACGCCGCCGCCATCGAGTACGACGGCCCGGTCGTCGCCGCCCGCGTGGCCGGCGCGGGCGCCGCGGAACTGGCCGATCTGGAGGCGGCCAAACGGGTGGCGTTGCAGGTCCGCGCGACGCTGGCCCGCTCTCGCCGCCGCGAGGCGGAGCTGGTGGCGCTGTTCGAGACCGCCGGCGACCTGGCCGCCCTGCGCGACCTGGACGCGGTGCTGAAGGCGATCGTGTCCCGGGCGCACACCCTGATCGGCGCCGACGTCACCTACCTGACCCTCGACGACCCGGACCGCGGCGACACCTTCATGCGGGTCACCCACGGCTCGGTCTCGGCGCACTTCCAGTCGCTGCGCCTGCCGATGGGTGCCGGTCTCGGCGGCCTGGTCGCGCAGACCGCGAAGCCCTACGTCACCTCCGACTACCCGCAGGACGCCCGCTTCCGCCACACCACCGAGATCGACGACGCGGTCGGCGAGGAGGGCCTGATCGCCATCCTCGGCGTGCCCCTCGCCCTGGGCAGCCGGGTGATCGGCGTGCTGTTCGCGGCGAACCGGACGGCGCGCCCGTTCGCCCGCCACGAGATCACCCTGCTCGGCTCGCTCGCCGCGCACGCCGCCGTCGCGATCGACAACGCGCGGCTGCTGCAGGCCACCCGCGACGCGCTGGGCGAGCTCCGCACCGCGAACGAACTGGTCCGCGCACACAGCGCGTCGGTGGAGCGCGCGGCAGCGGTCCACGACAAGCTGGCCGACCTGGTGTTGCGCGGCGGGGACGTGGAGGGGATCGCGGCGGCGGTGGCCGAGGCGGTGGGCGGTGACTTGGTGGTGGTGGACGCGGAGGGGACGGTGACGGCCGAAGCAAACCAGGGTTCTGATTCCCTCGGGCTTGGAGCGGCGGCGGACCTGATCGCCACCTCCGCGGCGACCGGCCACGCCGTCCGGTCCGATGATCTCGTCGTCGCGGCGGTGGCCGCCGCGGGCGAGCCGCTCGGGGCGTTGATCCTGCGGGCGCCGGAGTCGTTCAGTGATGTCGATCAGCGCATTCTGGAGCGGGCGGCGCTCGTCGTCGCCCTCCATCTGCTGATGCGCCGGTCCGAAGCCGAGGCGGCTGAGCGGCTGGGCGGTGATCTGCTCGACGACCTGCTGGCGGTGCCCGTGCGCCACACCTCCACGCTCGCCGAGCGGGCCCGCCGCGTCGGTGTGGACCTGGAGCGCCGGCACATCGTGGTGGCCGCCGACGCCGCTCCCGCCGACCGTCCCCGCGCGCAGTTCGCCGCCGGGCGGCTCGCCGGTGCCGAGGGCGGCCTGGCCGGGTCGCACGAGGGCCGCATCGTCGTGCTTCTCCCCGGCGACGATCCCTCGTCCGCCGCGCAGCGTGTGCACTCCGCGCTTCGCGGCGGACTCGCACACCCGCTGACCGTCGGCGCCGGCGGCCCCAAGTCCGACGTCGCCGCCTACGCCGACGCGCACGCCGAAGCGGTCCGGTGCCTCGGCGCCCTGCACGCCCTCGGTCGGGACGGCAGTGCTGCCGCGGCCTGCGACCTCGGCTTCCTCGCGCTCGTCCTCGGCGGCGGCGACCCCGGCGACGTGGTGCGCCGCGCGCTCGGACCGCTCATCGACTACGACGCCAAGCGCGGCACCGACCTGCTCGGCACCGTGGAGCAGTACTTCGCCGCCGGGCGCAGCCTCGGCCGCACCGGCGAGGCGCTGCACATCCACGTCAACACCGTGACCCAGCGCCTGGAACGCACCGCGCGGCTGCTCGGTCCGGACTGGCAGGAGCCGGCCCGCAGTCTGGAAGTACAGCTCGCGTTACAGATCCGCAAGGCCATGGGCCTGTGACGTATATCGGCACCTGATCTTGTAGGTCCGCAACCCATACCGAGCGCTGTCGCATAGCTCATAACGTCCAGTTCATGGACAAAACAGTCTCATCTCGAACCCAAGCGGTGGCCGATATCCCCGCCGGCGCCACACTCGCTGTCGGCGGCTTCGGCCTCTGCGGCATTCCCAGCACCTTGATATCGGCACTCCTTGAGCAGGGCGCTGACCGACTCCATGTCGTGTCCAACAACTGTGGTGTCGACGACTGGGGTCTCGGCCTGCTGCTGTCCGCAGGCCGTATCCGCAAGATGACCAGCTCTTACGTCGGCGAGAACAAGGAGTTCGCGCGGCAGTACCTCGCAGGCGAGCTCGAGGTGGAACTGCTCCCACAGGGCACCCTCGCCGAGAGCCTGCGCGCGGGCGGCATGGGCATTCCCGCCTACTACACCCCGGCCGGGGTCGGCACGCCCGTCGCCGAGGGCAAGGAGACCCGCGTCATCAACGGCCGCGAATACCTGCTGGAGGCGGCCATCACCGCTGACTTCGCGCTGGTCCGCGCCGCGAAGGGGGACCGGCACGGCAACCTCGTGTTCCACGCCTCGGCGCGCAACTTCAACCCGGTGGCGGCGATGGCCGGAAAGGTGACCATCGCAGAGGTCGAAGAGCTTGTGGACGCCGGCGGCCTCGACCCGGACGAGATCCACCTGCCCGGCGTCTTCGTGCAGCGTGTGGTCCTGGTGCCGGAGGACCAGCGGGGCAAACGCATCGAGAAGCGGACCGTGGCTGAGAAGACGGAGAAGACCCAGAACATCGCGAACGGAGAGTCCTGACATGCCCCGCACCCGCCACCAACTCGCCGCGCGTGCGGCTCGCGAACTCCGTGACGGCACTTACGTCAACGTCGGCATCGGCTTGCCCACCCTGATCCCCGGCCACCTCCCGCCCGGAGTGGAAGTCGTCCTGCAGTCCGAGAACGGCATCCTGGGCCTCGGGCCGTATCCCGAGCCGGAGGCCGTCCACCCCGACCTGATCAACGCCGGCAAGGAGACCGTGACGGTCCGCTCCGGCGCCAGCTTCTTCGATTCGGCAACTTCCTTCGGCATGATCCGCGGCGGCCACATCGACACCGCCGTGCTGGGCGCGATGCAGGTCTCTTCATCCGGCGACCTGGCCAACTGGACCGTGCCCGGCAAGCGGGTCTTGGGCATGGGCGGCGCCATGGACCTGGTGCACGGCGCGCGGCGGGTGCTCGTGGTCATGGAGCACACCGCCAAGGACGGCTCGCCGAAGCTGGTCCGGGAGTGCACGCTGCCGCTGACCGGCAAGGGCGTCGTCGACCGGGTCATCACCGACCTGGCCGTGCTCGACCTGACGCCGGACGGCTTCCGGCTGGTCGAGCTGGCGCCCGGCGTCACGGTGGAGGAGGTGGCCGCGAACACAGACGCGCCGCTCGATGTGGCTGCGCCCCACATTTCGGGGCGTGTAACGCGCATTTAACGTTCCGGCCATGCATCCCACCAGCATCCTGCGCAGATACAGCGCTCCGTCCATAGCAGCCATAGCAGCCATAGCAGCCATAGCAGCCATAGCGGCCGCCTCGATCGTGGCGCTGGCCGCCTGCGGCAGTCCGAGCAAAGCGGCAAGCGGGTCCGGCTCCTCCGGTTCCTCGGGCGGCTCCGGCGGGTCCGGCGGCACCACCGCCGCAGCCGCCGTCACCGGGTCTCCGATCAAGGTGGGCCTCGTCTACTCCGAGACCGGACCGCTCGCCGGCTACGGCAAGGACTACTACGAGGGCTTCCTCGCCGGTCTGGATTACGCCACGCACGGCACGGATACGGTGAACGGCCACAAGATCGAGGTGGTGCAGAAGGACGACGCGGGTGATGCGACCAAGGCCGTCAGCGCGGCCAAGGACCTGATCGGGCAGGGCTATCACATCCTGGCCGGTTCGACTGCCTCCGGCGTGGCCCTCCAGGTCGCGCCGCTGGCCGCGCAGAACAAGGTGCTGTTCATCTCCGGACCGGCCGCCACCGACGGTGTGACCGGCATCAACAAATACACCTTCCGCTCCGGACGGCAGACGTATCAGGACATCGCCACCGCCGCGTCGTTCGTCGGCGATCTGACCGGCAGGCACGTGACGGTGCTGGCTCAGGACAGCGCGTTCGGCCAGGCCAACGTCGCCGCGGTGAAGGCGGTGCTGGGTGCGAAGGGGGCGAAGGTCGACGCGGTGCTGGCGCCGCCGAGCGCCACGGACCTGACGCCGTTCGCCACGCAGGCCAAGGACGCCAAGCCGGACCTGCTGTTCGTGGCCTGGGCCGGCACCACCGCGCAAGCGCTGTGGACGGCGCTGTCCCAGCAGGGTGTGCTGAGCTCCACGGTGACCGTCACCGGCCTGGATGTGCGCGCCTCCTATCCGGTGTTCGCCTCCACCGGCGGCAAGGTCTCGTTCCTCGCGCATTACGTTCCCGGCGGTACCAGCAACGATGCGGCTAAGGCGCTGGACGCGTACCTGGCCAAGAAGGGTGAGCAGTCCGACTTGTTCAGTCCGGACGGGTTCACTGCCGCGCAGATGGTGGTGCATGCGGCAGACAACGGTGACGCCGATGTAGACGCCATGGTGAAGAACCTGGAGGGTTACAGCTTCGACGGCGTCAAGGGCGGCTACACGATCCGCGCCGCCGACCACGCGCTGCTGCAGCCGATGTTCCAGGCCAAGCTGGACGGCACCACGCCGTCGGTGGTGAAGACGCTGGACGCGAACGACGTCGCGCCGCCGGCCAAGAGCTTCCCGGCGAGCTGACGATGGCTGATGTGCTCACCCTGACCGGACTGTCCTGGTCCGTCGGCGGCTCGGCCATCCTGTCCGGGGTGGACCTGGCGGTCGGCGAGGGCGAGTTCGTGGCCGTGATCGGACCGAACGGCGCCGGCAAGACCTCGCTGTTCAACCTGATCAGCGGCCTGACCCGGGCCACCGCCGGGCGCATAGCCGTCGACGGCATGGACATCACCGGCGAGGCCCCGCACAAGCGGGCCCGCCGCGGGATCGGCCGGACTTTCCAGTCCTCGAGCGTGTTCCCGACGATGACGGTCGCCGAGCATGTGGCGCTGGCCGCCCGGGTCGGTCGCGTCAAGGCGACCGACGCGCTGGAGCGCGTGCGGCTGAGCGAGCGGGCCGGAATGCTCGCCGCCGATCTGTCCCACGGCGACAAGCGGAAGCTGGAGTTGGCGATGGTGGTGGCCTCCGGCGCGGAGCGGCTGCTGCTGCTCGATGAGCCGATGGCCGGCGTCGCCGCCGGTGAGGTGCCGGAACTGGTCGAGGTGATCCGGTCGCTGCACCGCGACGAGCACCGCACGGTGCTGATGGTCGAGCACCACATGGAGGTGCTGCTGGGCCTGGCCGACCGGGTCGCGGTGCTGCGCCACGGCGCGCTGCTGGCGATCGACACACCCGAGCGGATCATGGCCGATGCGCGGGTGCAGGAGGCATACGTGGGGGAGGCGCTGTGATCCTCGAACTCGACGACGTCCGGGTGTCCCTCGGCGGATCGCAGATCCTGCAAGGCGTCTCCTTCGGGGTCGCGCCGGTCGGGGTGACGGCCCTGCTGGGCCGTAACGGCGTCGGCAAGACCACGACGGTCAAGGCGATCCTGGGCCTGGTGCCGCGCTCCGGCTCGATCCGCTTCGCCGGCGAGGGGCTGCACCGGCTGCGCACGCACGAGATCGTGCGCCGCGGCATCGGCTACGCGCCGGAGGACCGCGGCGTGTTCGCCGGGCTGACGGTCGCGGAGAACCTGGCGCTGGCCGCGCGACACGGCTCGGCACCGGCCTACGACCGGGTGTACGAGCTGTTCCCGGAGCTGAAGACGCGGGGCGCGCAGGCCGCCGGGACGCTGTCCGGCGGGCAGCAGCAGATGGTCGCGATCGGCCGCACGCTGCTGAACGACAACCGGCTGATCGTGGTCGACGAACCGACGAAGGGCCTGGCCCCGAAGGTGGTGACGGAAGTGGCCGAGGTGCTGGAACGTGCCGCCGAGCGGGTGCCCATGCTGCTGGTCGAGCAGAACCTGGCCCTGGTCAAGCGGCTGACCGGCGACGGCGTGGTGCTGGCCGCCGGACAGGTGGTGCACCGGGGTCCGGTGCGGGAGCTGCTGGGGGATGCGGCGTTGACCCAGAAACTGCTGGGTGTCGGGTCGCACACCCCTTCAGGCCACACTCCTTCAGGCCACACTCCTTCACGCC
>JABFWL010000673.1 GCA_013362315.1 Catenulispora sp.
CCTCAGCGGCCCAACCTCAGCGGCCTTCCAGCCCCTTGACGTTGTCCCCGAAGGTCCACCCGCGCGAGCCGTCCCAGTTGATGGACCACGTCATCAGACCCTTGATCTGCCCACCGACGCTGCTCCACGCCTGCGAGACCAGCGAGGGGTCCATGTAGCCGCCGCCGGCACCCGACTGCGCAGGCAGCCCGGGAACCTGGTGGTCGTACGGCACCCGGATCGTCGTCCCCTGAATGACCAGGCCGGTGTTCAGGCAGGCGGTCTGGACTTGGAAACCCTGAACCGTGGCGGCCTGGTAAGAGTCGCCAGAACAGCCGTACATGCTGCCGTTGTAGTACTGCATGTTCAGCCACCACAGGCGGCCGTTGTCCATGTACTTCTTGATGATCGGAAGGTATGCGCCCCAGATCGAGCCATAGGTGACGCTGCCCCCGGTGACGTAGGCGGTCTCCGGGGCCATGGTCAGGCCGAAGCCCGCAGGCATCTGCGCCAGGACGCCGTCGATGATGCGTTCCAGGTTCGCCTGGGAGGCGGACAGGGTGCCGATGCTGCCGCTCCCAGAAAGGCCGGTCTCGATGTCGATGTCGATGCCGTCGAAGTTGTAGCGCTTGAGAATCGGCACGATCGTCGCGACGAACTTGTCGGCCACGGTGCTGCTGCTCAGATCGATGCCCGCGGCCGCGCCACCGATCGACATCAGGATCGTCGCGCCGGCCGCCTTGGCCGCACAGTAGTCGGCCGGAGTGTCCACCTTGACGTTGGTGTCCATGCCGTCCTGCCACTCGACGGTGCCGTCGGACAGGATCACCGGGAAGGCGGCGTTGATCACGTTGTAGCCGTGCTGGGCGATCCTCCCGTCGTTGATCGGGATCCAGCCCATGCCCGGGTGTACGCCGTTGACGGCGCCGTCCCAGTTCTCCCAGTAGCCCTGGATCACCTTCCCGCCCGGCCTTGGTTTGAGCGGGCACGTAGAGCCGCCGGACGGCGACGAGGAGGGGGTGGTGGGCGGTGTCGTGGTCGGGGTGGTGCTCGTCGTCGGCGGTGTTGTCGGGCTCGTCGTCGGCGGAGTCGTCGGGGGCGTCGCCGGCGACGAACTGCTCGGCGGCGTCGGCCCGGCCGGGCCGGTCAGCGCCAGATCGTCCGCGTGGTACGCGGGCTGCCCGTACCAGCCGTGGACGTAGACCTGCACAGAGGTCTGACTCGCCCCGGTGGTGAACGACACCGACAGCTGCTGCCAGCTCGTGGCCGACGGCGTCCAGGTGGAGGTGCCGCCGGTCACGCCGATGTAGACGTAGGAACCCTCGACGTACCCTGAGAATGTATACGCCGTGTTCGGCTGCACCGAGACGGTCTGCGTGCACTGTGCGTCGGACTGGCCTGCGGGCGTGCCGACGAGCGAATAGCTGCCGGACCGCACCGGCGAGGTGGCGACGGCGGCCGTCCCGGCGTCGCACGTCCACCCGGTCAGGCTTCCCGCCTCGAATCCGGCGTTCGCCAGCAGATTGCCGGGATCCGCGGTGGCCGGCCCCGCCGCGGCGACCGTCGCCAGTCCGGCGGCCGCGGCCGCCAGCACGAACGCGCCGCCGACGGCGACCACTTGGCGTCTTCGAGTGCTGGTTCCGGTACCGACTCCGGTACCGATTCCGGTTCTGAGCTTCAGGGTCACGAGCGTCCTCCAGGCAGCACGAAATGGCGAGTGGGCGGATGCCTGCTGCTCCGGAGCTGCGGCTAGCACGCAGATTGGACTAGACCTATTGCGCTGTCAAGGCATCGGCGCCGCCGGTTTTCGGCCATAGGGTTGCCGCCTGTATCTGGTGCCGACGTCCGGTTCCGGTAAGCCGCCGCTTCTTGCGATATAACGTGTGGTGGCTGGTGGTGCGACGCCACCGGTGACATCGGAGGAGGACGCATGCCGGAGGACCCGCCGAACCCGCCCGTCCTGCGGGCTTCGGACGCCGACCGGGACCGCACCATCGACGTGCTGCGCGCCGCCGTCGCCGACGGCCGGCTCTTTCCCGAGGAGTTCGACGAGCGGGTGGAGCAGGCACTGGCCGCCCGCACCCACGAGGCGCTGGCCGCGCTCACCGCGGATCTGGGCCGGGCACCCGCCGACGGCGCCGGGGCGCTCGCGGTGCCGGCCGAACCGCCCGTTGAGAAGGCCGTCATCCGGCAGAAGCACAGCGCGGTGCAGCGGGACGGCCGGTGGCGGCTGCCGCACCGGCTGGTGGTGCGCACCGCGTGGTCCGGCGTGGGCCTCGATCTGACCCAGGCGGTGCGCAGCGGACCCGAGCTCATTGTCGAGCTGCGGGTCCGCGGCGGCAGCGTGGTGCTGACCCTGGCCCCGGACATGGGAGTGGACGCCAACGACCTGGTGGCCAAGTTCGCCGGCGTGGAGATCGCCCGGGATCCGGACAACGACACTCCGGAGACGCTGCACGTCCGCCTGGTGGGCCGGATCAAGCACGGCGGAGTGTCGGTCCGCTGGAAAACACCGCCTCAGTAGGCTTGTTCAATCCCCTTGGGCAGCCGGTACCGATCGATCTCCATCGGACCCGACCAGCGGGTTCGCGGCACGGTGTTCTCGCCGCTGCGCACTGCCCGGGGATGATGCCGGGGCGGGGCACGTCACCCGTTGGCACCGCCCGGCGGGCGGCACTCCGTACGCGCGGCGACACTGACGCCATGACCAACACCCGGCTCGCCTGCGCCGTCGTGGGCGTGATCTCCCTGCTGGCCGCGGCGCTGCTCGCGTGGTTGATCACGCCGAAGTGGGTGGCGCGGGTGCCGAGCGGCAAAAGTATCGACCGTACGTACGAGGGGACGCTCCAGACGCTCCTCGACCCCGCGACCCTCGCGCAGGGGAACCTCGCCGCGGCCATCAAGTCCAACGTGCCGCTCACGATCCGGCAGCACGTGAAGGTGGAGAAGACCTCCGGCAACAAGGCGCTGGTCAGCGACTCGCGGACGAACTCGGCGGCGGGCGCCAAGATCGAGCAGACCAGGTGGGACTACGCCCTGGACCGGCGGTCGTTGCAGGCGGTGTCGGATCACCCCTCCGACTGGACCGTGATCCCGGCTCAGGGCCTGACCGTCAGCTGGCCGTTCGGCGCTGAAAAGAAGACGTATCAGGGGTGGACCCCGGAGACACGGACCACTGCGCCACTGAACTATCTGCGCGAAGAGAAGAAGCAAGGAATCACGACCTACGTCTATGAGGGCAGGGCGCCCGCCGCGAAGATCGTCGACGACCAGATCCTGGCGACCCTGCCCAAGACGCTGCCGTCGGCCCTGCTCAAGCAGTTGGGACAGGGCGGCGCTGTGCCGCCCGCTCAGGCGGCGCAGCTGGCGAAGATCCTGCCGCAGCTGCCGGAGACAGTGCCGCTGACCTACGCGTTCCAGGACCAGTCGACGTTCTGGGTGGATCCGTCCACGGGCCTGGTCATCGACGTGCAGCGCGATCAGCAGCGCATCGCCGAGATCGCGTTGCCCACCGGCACCGCGGTTCCGCTGTTACCGGTGGTCGCCGCCAGCTACCACGACTCCGTCGCGAGCTCGCAGAACGCGGCGGACGACGCACGGCACGGACGGACCGTGATCCGGTGGCTCGGCGTGTATCTGCCGATCGTCCTGCTCGCGTTCGGTGCGGTGATGGTGGCGCTCGCCGTGCTGCTGCCCGGTCGGCGGTCAGCCGGAGCGCCGGACGGCGGCGACGGAAACGTCCCGCACAAGTAGCCCGATCCGGCGTTTTCCGCTGATGCGCTATCACATCGTCGGCAGAGCCCTGATAATCGATTCCGCACGGCTGCGCCGCGACGAGGGGGCTCCAGGGGGCTGAGGATGACCGAAGGGTCCCGCAGTGACAGCGCCTGGACCGAACGCCAGGCCGCGCAGGCCGGCGGCTTCGACGCCATCGGCGCGCGCTACGACGAGGCCTTTCCTCATAAGGAGGGACAGCTGGCGTGCATCGACCGGCTCCTGGCCGCCCTGCCGCCCGGCGCGCGGGTACTCGACGCGGGGGCCGGAACCGGGCTGCCCACCGCGCGCCGGCTGGTGGACGCAGGCTGCGCTGTGACGTGCGTGGACTTCTCTCCCACCATGCTGGAACTGGCCCGCGCGAACGTCCCCGGGGCCACGTTCATCCTCGGCGACTTGCTGGAGCTGCCGGACCACCCGGGGCAGTACGAAGCCGTCGCGGCGTTCTTCTCGTTGCTGATGCTGCCTCGCAAGCAGATCGACGCCGCACTGCGGCTGTTCCATCGCCTGCTGACCCCCGGAGGCCGCCTCGCCCTCGCCATGGTGGAAGCCGACGTGGATGACATGCCGATCCCCTTCCTCGGGAACTGGCTGCGGGTGACCGGGTACTCGCGGGAGGCCTGCCGTGGTGTCCTGGAACAGGCCGGCTTCGAGGTGGAGTGGGAGGACGTGCTGACCTACGTTCCCGAGCAGGCCGCTATGCCGGAGGTGCAGCTGTTCGCCCTGTGTCGCAGGGTGGGCTGACGCCGCCACGGCGACAGCCTCCTCGAACGCCACCGCCGCCTCCTCCATCTGCCCCTGCAGCAGATAGTTGTCGCCGACGTTGTGCTGCCCCAGCGCCACCGCCCGCAGATCGCCGGCCTTGCGCGCCCGCACCACGAACTGCAGCTGGTCGCCCATGCCCTCGATGGCCGAGATGACCACGGTCGGCGCCGCGTCGGCCCGGTCCACCACCCGGGTCAGCGCCTCCACCTCGGCCTGGCGCCCGGTGAACGTCGACAAGTCCGGCGGCAACTGGCCGACCAGCGCCGAACCACCGGCGACACCGGGCCGCTTATGCACCCGGACATACGCCGCACCTCCGCTGCCTGCCTCAGCAAACGCCTACCCCCGCACCCGCCCCGCTCGCGCCTCCAAATACCGCTGCTCCGCGATACTCGCCGTAGCCTTCGCCGCCTGCCGGTAGTGGTCATACGCGGCATCGCAGTCCCCGGTCATCTCCAGCAGGTGCGCCCGCACCGACAGCAGCCGGTGGTGCTTCGCCATCCGCTCGTCCGCGTCCAACGTCGCCAGCAGCGCCAGCCCCGCCTTCGGGCCCTCGATCTCGGCCAGGGCGATGGCCCGGTTCAGGGTGACCATCGGGTTGGGCGCGATGCGTTCCAGGATCAGGTACAGCGCGTGGATCTGGTGCCAGTCGGTGTCGGCGGCGTCCGTCGCCACCGCGTGCGTGGCCGCTATCGCGGCCTGCAGCTGGTACGGCCCCAGTTCCGTGCCGCCCAAGGACGTCTTCGCCAGTTCCAGCCCCTCCGCGATGAGCTCCGCGTCCCAGGCGCCGCGGTCCTGCTCGGCCAGCGGCACCAGGTCGCCGCCGCCGGTGGTGCGGGCCGCGCGGCGGGAGTGGGTGAGCAGCATCAGCGCCAGCAGGCCGGTGACCTCGGGATCGTCCGGCAGCTGCGCGTGGACCATGCGGGTCAGCCGGATCGCCTCGTCGGCGAGCTGGACGCGTTCCAGCTCCGCGCCGGAGGAGGCGGTGTAGCCCTCGTTGAAGATCAGGTAGAGCACGTGCAGCACCACCCGCAGCCGCTCCTCGCGCTCGGGGCCGGGCGGCAGGGTGAAGGAGCTGCCGGCCGCCTTGATGCGCTGCTTGGCGCGGCTGATCCGGACTCCCATGGTGGGCTCCGGGACCAGGAACGCGCGCGCGATCTCGGCGGTGGTCAGGCCGCCGACCGCGCGCAGGGTCAGCGCGGTCTGGGAGGCGGCGGTCAGCGTCGGATGGCAGCACAGGAACAGCAGCAGGAGGGTGTCGTCGGTGTCCGGCACGTCCTCCGGCGGCAGGTCGGCGGCCCAGGCCGCCTCCTCCCGCTCGCGGCGCGCGCTCTCGCTGCGCACCTGGTCGATGAGCCGGCGGGCGGCGACGGTGGTCAGCCAGCCGCGCGGATTGTCCGGGACACCCTGCTCCGGCCACTGCACGGCGGCTGCGAGGACGGCCTCCTGCACGGCGTCCTCGCAGCCCTCGAACCGGCCATACCGGCGTACCAGCGCACCGAGGACCCGCGGAGTGAGTTCACGAAGCAGGTCCTCGATGGCGCGTTGGGTCATGCCTCCAATTGTCCATCCGAGAACATGATCTGCCGAACCTCGACGCCCAGGCCCTCGATCGCCGCGTCCGGGATCTGCGCCGCCAGCTCCAGCGCCCGCGCCTTGTCCTCGACGTCGATCAGGTAGAAGCCGCCCAGGTACTCCTTCGCCTCCAGGAACGGCCCGTCGGTCACCACCGGCTGGTTGTCCCGGATCCGCACCACGGCCGCCTGCGACGGGTCGACCAGGGCCTGGGTCAGGATGAACTCGCCGGAGGCCTTCAGGTCCGCCATGAACTTGGCGTGGCCGGCGCCGATCGCCGCCTGCTCCTCCTCGGTCAGGGCGTCCAGCACGGCCGGGTTGATGTGCAGTCCGATCAGGAACTTCATCTCTCGTCACTCCTCGTGATCGCCGGGCCCCGTCGGGACCCTGTCATCCGGTGGTCGGAGCCGTCGCGTCGATCTTGACATCCTCCGGCGAACTTTTTCGCGGAACTCCTCGCACACACCGATTGAAACCGCCCTCACCACGGACATAACGGCGCTGCTGCTGGCCCTGCCGCACCTGGCCGCCGACCCCGGCGGTGCTGGTGACGGTGACGCGGTCGGCGGCTGGCGGCGAGAGTGAGGCGGCGGCTGAGGTTGGGGCTGAAACCCTGATCGAAGCCCA
>JABFWL010000079.1 GCA_013362315.1 Catenulispora sp.
GGTGGTCGGGGCTTCGGCGACCGGGACTCGCGGGGCGCTGGCGACCGGGGCGGCTTCGGACGTGACGGTCGCGGGAGTGATCGGGGCTTCGGCGACCGGTCGGGGTCCGGCGGTCGTGAGGGCCGTGGCCATGGCGACCGGGACTCGCGAGGTTATGGCGATCGCGGCAGTGCTGGCGGTCGGGGTTTCGGCGACCGGCCAGGGTCTGGCGGTCGTGAGAGCCGCGGTTATGGCGACCGGGACTCGCGAGGTTATGGCGATCGTGGTGGTGCTGGCGGTCGAGGCTTCGGTGACCGGGACTCGCGGGGCGCTGGCGACCGGGGCGGCTTCGCGCGTGAGGGTCGGAGTGATCGGGGCTTCGGTGACCGGCCTGGGGCCGGGGGTCGTGAGGGCCGCGGTTATGGCGACCGGGACTCGCGAGGTTATGGCGATCGCGGCGGTGCTGGCGGTCGGGGCTTTGGTGACCGGGATGCGCGGGGCTCCGGCGACCGGGGTGGCTTTGGGCGTGAGGGTCGCGGTGCGGACCGCGGTTACGGCGATCGCGGCGGTGCCGGTGGTCGGGGCTTCGGTGAGCGGGATTCGCGAGGCGCTGGCGACCGGGGCGGCTTCGGGCGTGACGGGCGCGGGAGTGATCGGGGCTTCGGCGACCGGTCCAGTTCCGGCGGTAGCGAAGGCCGCGGCTACGGCGATCGCGGTGGTGCCGGTGGTCGGGGCTTCGATGACCGGGATTCGCGAGGCGCCGGCGACCGGGGTCGCTTCGGGCGTGACGGTCGTGGGTCCGGCGATCGGGGCCGCGATGGTCAGGGCTCGGAACGTGGCGCCGGTGGGCACGGATTCGGTGACCGGGATTCACGCGGTTCCGGCGACCGGGGCGGCTTCGGGCGTGATGGTCGCGGGGCCGACCGTGGCTTCGGCGACCGGTCGGGTTCCGGCAGCCGCGAAAGCCGCGGATATACCGAGCGCGGTGATTTCGGCGACCGGCCGGGTTCGCGCGAGCGTGGTGGCGACCGCGGCTATGGCGAGCGTGGCGGTTTCGGCGACCGGGATTCGCGGGGTTATGGCGACCGGGGTGGCTCGGGGCGCGATGGGCGCGGAGCTGACCGGGCTTTCGGCGAGCGGGGCGACACCGGTTCCCGCGACAGCCGTGGCGCCGACAGGGAGTTCGGCGGGGCTCCGGCTCGGGGCTTTGGCGATCGTGAGGCGCAGGGCTTCGAGCGTGCCGGTGGCTTCGAGGGTGGTGCTGCTCTTGTCGATGGGCAGGAGGTCGATGAGGAGCTGCGGATTGATGCTGATGCCACCATCGATCAGCTCGACAAGGACATTCAGGATGAGCTTGCGCAGCTCTTGAGGTCCAAGGCTTCCGTGATTGCCGGACATCTGGTGATGGCGGGGCGGAATCTGGATGAGGATCCGGAGCTTGCTTATCGGCATGCGCGGACGGCGATGAAGATGGCGCCTCGTCTGGCTTCGACGCGGGAGGCGGCCGGGTTGGCCGCTTATCTGACCGGGCGGTATTCGGAGGCGCTGGCTGATCTGCGGACGGTGCGGCGGATCACCGGGACCAACGATCACTGGGCGGTGATGGCCGACTGTGAGCGGGGGCTGGGGCGGCCGGAGCGGGCTTTGGCGATGGCGGCTGCGCCGGAGGCCAAGACGCTGGACAAGGAGACCCAGATCGAGCTGCGGATGGTCGCGGCCGGCGCGCGGATGGACATGGAGCAGCCGGAAGCCGCCGTGGTGCAGCTGCAGGGTGCCGACCTGACGCCGGCGAAGATCCAGCCGTGGACCGCGCGGCTGCGCTACGCCTACGCCGAGGCGCTGCTCGCGGCCGAGCGGCAGGACGAGGCGCGAGAGTGGTTCATGCGCGCTGCCGACGCCGACTCCGAGGGCCTCACCGACGCCGCGGAACGCGTCGACGAACTCGACGGCATCGCCTTCGACGAGTACGAGGACGAGCTCGACGCCGACGCGGAGAGCACAGAGGGCACTGGGGACACGGAGGCCACGGAGCCGGACGGCGAGGCGGTCACCGACGAATACGAAGACGCCGACGATGAGGAAGACGACGAAGACGAGGAAGACGACTACGAAGATGAGGACGAGGACTTCGTAGACGATGAGGATGACGACTTCGAAGACGATGAAGTCGACGAGGGCTATGAAGCCAATGAAACCGATGACGAGGACACCCACGACCTGACTGCCGAAGCCGCGTCCGAAACCGGCTCCGCATCAGCGCCCGCCTCCTCCACCGAACCCCGCTTCCTGTCCGCCTCCAGCTCCGAATCCGCCGAGCGCGCATCCGACTCCCAGCGTCAGTCTTCCGAGGACTGACCCAGCACCACCCCAGCCGCCCGACGCCGGTCTCCGCACCAGGCGTCGGGCGGCTTCGTGTTGTAGCCGAACCAAAGAGCTAGAGCAGACAGAGCTAGATCAGTGAGAACCCCCCGAATCGCCGAATCGCCTATTGCCCCGAACCGTTCGCGGGGGAAGGATCGGAACTATCGACGTTACCGAGCGGTAGCTGCTGAGTGGCTACCGCCTGTACCTCCCCCTCACCCCCCTTCCCCCTCAACCACCGAAAAGGCAGTCAGCCATGAGCGATCAGGGTTCAGCGACCGCCCCGGCCGTCGGCGTCCTCGAACCGGACGCCTCCAGCTTCGTCTCCTACGACCCCGCCGGCGGCGGCGAGGTCGCCACCTTCCCCGCGCTGAGCGCCGCCCAGGTCGGGGCCGTCGTGGCCGAGGCGCGGCAGGCCGCCGCCTGGTGGGCGGCGCTGTCGTGGGCCGAGCGGGAGCGGCGGCTACTGGCCTGGGCCGGGGTGATCGCGCGCGGCCGTCGGGAGCTCTGCGAGCTCGTCCACCGGGAGAACGGCAAGCCGCTCGACGACGCCTTCCTGGAGGTGTTCCTCGCCGTCGAGCACGTCGGCTGGGCTGCCAGGCATGCCCGAAAGGTGCTGCGGCCGCGACGGGTGGCCACCGGGCTGCTGATGGCCAACCATGCCGCGAGTCTGGAGTACCAGCCGCTCGGGGTGGTGGGTGTCATCGGGCCGTGGAACTATCCGGTCTTCACTCCCATGGGCTCGATCGGCTATGCGCTGGCCGCCGGCAACGCCGTGGTGCTCAAGCCCTCGGAGTACACCACCGCCATCGGCGAGTGGATCGTCGACGCTTTCGCGCAGGCCAACCCGGATGCGCCGCACCAGGTGCTGCGGCTGGTCACCGGGGCCGGGCAGACCGGGGTGGCGCTGTGTGAATCCGGGGTGGACAAGATCGCGTTCACCGGCAGTGCGCGGACCGGGCGGAAGGTGATGGCCGCTTGTGCGCCGTCGCTGACACCGGTGTTGATGGAATGCGGCGGTAAGGACGCGATGATCGTCGCGGCTGATGCGAACCTCGGTCAGGCCGTCGATGCCGCGTTGTGGGGTGCGATGTCCAACGCCGGGCAGACGTGCGTCGGCATCGAACGGGTCTACGTCGTCGATTCGGTGAAGGACGAGTTCATCGCCGAGTTGACCGCGAGGATCCAGAAGCTGGCGCTCAAGCCCGGCGACGGCCCCGGGGCCGCCTATGGCCCGATGACCATGCCCTCGCAGGCCGACGTGGTCCGCCGGCACATCGACGACGCGCTGGCCCGGGGCGGCACCGCGATCGTCGGCGGTGCGCAGGCGGTGCGGGCGCCGTACGTGGAGCCGACGGTGCTGCTGGACGTGCCTGAGGACTCCAGCGCGGTGTGCGAGGAGACCTTCGGCCCGACGATCACCGTCAAGGGCGTCAAGGACCTGGAGGAGGCCGTCGCGCTGGCCAACGCCACCGGCTACGGCCTCGGCTCCGCGGTCTACGGCCGTCGTGGTGCCATGGCGGTCGCGCGGCGCCTGCGCAGCGGTATGACGTCGGTGAACGCCGTCATCGCCTTCGCCGGGGTGCCCGGCTTGCCGTTCGGCGGAGTCGGGGAGTCCGGTTTCGGCCGCGTCCACGGCGCCGACGGCCTGCGCGAGTTCAGCCGCACCAAGGCGATCACGCGGCGCCGGTATTCGACGCCGTTCGAGCCGACGACCTTCGCCCGCCACCCGAAGACCATGGCGATCCTGAACAAGTACGTCACGATCCGCTACGGCCGGAAGAAGTAGGCGGGCCGCCTCAGCGGCCGCGCAGCCGGTCCATGTCCCGCCGCTCGCGCTTCGTCGGCCGCCCGGCACCGCGGTCGCGGACCGCGAGCGGGGCGAACAGGTCCCGGGGCGGGGGCGGCGGGCTGTTGTCGACGTAGCACTCGGCGGCGGCCGGCGCGCTCACCCGCTTGCTGATCAACTTACTGACGATGACCACGCGCTCGCGCTGGTCCTGGCGCACCCGCACCTCGTCCCCGACGCGCACCAGGTGGGAGGGCTTCACGCTCTCGTTGTTCACCTTCACATGGCCGCCGCGGCAGGCGTCGGCGGCCATGGAGCGGGACTTGGTCAAGCGGACCGACCAGATCCAGCTGTCCACGCGGACCGGGGCGGCGGCGTCGGTGGTGGTCATGGACCGACTTTACCCACCTACACCTTTCCGCCGTAAAGCTTCTGCTCGTAGCTCGGTCCGTAGTACTCCATCAGCTCCTCCAGCGACTCGCGCGTCTGCTGGACCGACTTCACGATGACCGCGTGGTGCGGCAGTTCCTCCGGCTTCCACGTCTCGGGCTTCCAGAGCCGGGACCGCATGAACGACTTCGCGCAGTGGAAGAAGATCTGCTCCAGATCCACCTCGATCGCCAGGATCGGGCGGTGGCCCTTGACCACCATCTCGTCGAAGTAGGGCGCGTCGCGGACCAGGCGCGCACGGCCGTTGAGGCGTAGCGTCTCCGAGCGGCCGGGGACCACCGAGATCAGCCCGACGTGCGGGTTGCTCAGGATGTTGAGATAGCCGTCGGCGCGGCGGTTGCCCGGGCGCTCGGGGACGGCCAGCCGGGTGTCGGACAGCACTTTCACGAAGCCGACCGGGTCGCCCTTGGGGGACACGTCGCAGGTACCGTCGGCGGCGGCGGTGGCGATGAGGCAGAAGGGCGAGGCGGCGAGCCACTGGCGGTCGATCGGGAGCAGGCGCGTGCGCTCCTTGTTGACGGCGCGCTCCATCGGCTCTCCGAGCAGGGCGCGCAGTTCCTCGGCGGTGCCGATGACGTCGGATGCGGTGGATCCGTTGGATCCGTTGGATTCGGTGTCTGTCGCGGTTCCGGCCAGAACCTCGGTCACAGCGGCCTCCCCTGTGGGTTATGCGGATGTACGACCCGCTCTCAGCCTAGCGCCCGTTACGATCAGCGCTATGGCGCGGCTCGCATTGTTCGACCTCGACGACACCCTCATCGCGCTGCCGCCGGCCTTCCGCCGGTTCGCAGTGGAGTTCGCCGGCCAGCGGGGCTTGCCGGAGGATTCCGTGGAATGGCTGGTCACGACATGGCACCCGCTCCAGGAGCGGAACGTGTACTTCGCGAAGGTATGTGAGCACTTCGCACTGGAAGAGTCTGTGGAGGACCTGTGGCGGCACTACCGCCACACGATGCCGCAGTACGTCGTGCTCCGTGACGAGGTCCGGGACGGACTCGCGGCCCTGCGGCAGGCCGGATGGCGGCTGGGGATCGTCACCAACGGGGAAGCCGGCAACCAGCTCGGCAAGATCGAGCGGACCGGCCTGGACCGGCTGGTGGACTCGGTGGCGGTGTCCGGTGCGCTCGGAGTGCGCAAGCCCGACGCGGAGATCTTCCGGATCGCGGCCGAGGGCGCGGGCTTCGCGTCGGCGGACGGCGGCTGGATGGTCGGCGACAACCCGGCCGCCGACATCGCCGGCGCGGCGGCGGCCGGTCTGCGCACCATCTGGGTGGATTCCCCGGAAGCCTGGGGCACGCGGAATCCGTCGCCTCAGCCGCCGTCGGCACCGGTACCCGCCGACGTCGTGGTCGGCGACGTGGTGGAAGCCATCGCGCGGCTTTTGAGCAGCGACGACGCAGGGTAGAGCCTGGCCCTCCCCGTTTTTAGCTTCAGCCGGCAGTAGCGGCATCCTCCATCGGATGCTCCCAACCGTCCTGCTTGTTCAGATACATGTTGATCCCGACGATGTTCGACGCGTACGACGACAGCTCCTCGAACTTGGTCTGCGTGTCCTCGTTCGCCCGCTCGACCGGGTACCGCGCGGCCGTCTTCTCCCGGACCATCTCGATCGCGTGGTCCAGGTCCAGGCGGCTGGCACGGGCATCGCGGACCAGCTCCACCCACAGCCGCACCTCCTCCTCGGCGCGGTCCAGCGTGTCGGACACGTCGCGGACCGGGCCGTAGTGGCTGAACAGCAGCCGCGTCGGCTGCAGCGTCCGGAACTTCTCCAGCGAGTTGACCGCCAGCTCCAGATCGAAGTCCGGCGGCGGCGTGCCGGGGCGGACGTCGCCGGGCTGGTCCGGGTCGTCGCCCGGGATGTACAGGCCGGCGGCGTCGCCGACGTACAGGTCGCCGGTCAGCGAGTCGATCAGGCCGACGTGGTGCCGCGCGTGGCCGGGCGTGTGGTGCGTCTCCAGGCGGCGGCCGCCGCCGAGGTCGATCGCGCCGACGTCCTCCACGGCCCGGACCCGGTGCGCCTCGGTCGGCAGCAGCGGCCCGAACACGTCGTCCATCAGCGACCCGAACACCCGCCGCGCGCTGGCCATCAGCCGCGAGGGGTCGACCAGGTGCCGCGCCCCGGAGGCGTGCACCACGATCTGCGCGTTCGGGAACATCGCCGCCAGGTCCCCGACCCCGCCGGCGTGGTCCAGGTGGATGTGCGTCACGACGATGGTCCGCAGGTCGCCGGGGCCGACGCCGAGCGCGGCCAGGGCGTCCCGGACCACCGGCGCGGACTTGCCGGTGCCGGTCTCGACCAGCGCCGGGTGCTCGCCGAGGATGGCGTAGCCGGCGGTGATGCCGGTGTGGCCGGACATCAGGGTGTCGATCTGGTGTACCTGGGACCCCAGGTCGGTCGCTCGGTTCGGCATCGGGACCTCAGCAGGCAGGCGGCTGTGCCCGCTTCGAGTAACGGCGTTCGATATGCGGGCCTTGCTTGGGAAACGTATCAGGGCCGACCGCTCCCGTCCGACGACCGCGGCGGCGATCCGGCGACGGAGAACCGCTAGCTGAAGTGGCGCTTGTGGCCCCTGGTATTGGCGCGTCGCCCGAACGGGCCGGTCCACCGGCCCGCCGGAAAAACTCTGCTCCTATCCTGCCGAATCACCATTTTTGTTACAGAATAGGTAGCGGTTGAAGTCGTCGCACGGCGCGACGACACCTTCCGGACGGTAAGGAGGTGGTCCAGGTGTCGACCGAGGTTCCGGCGAGCATGGAGCATCACCCGGACATCATCGAGATGCGGAACCGGTCCGAGTTGGCGGCTTCCGCCCCCCGGGCGCAGATGATCGAGGCGCTGGCCGTGGGCGCGGGTCTCTTCTTGGCGATATCCCCGTGGGTGGTGGGCTTCAACGCCAGCTTCTCCCGGCTCGCCGTGTGCAACCTGGTCCTCGGACTGGCTTACACGCTGATGATGGCCGGCTTCGGCTCGGCGTACGAGCGCACCCACGCCAGGGCGTGGGCCGGCACGCTGATCGGGCTGTTCACCATCATCGCGCCCTGGGCGCTCAACGGCGGCGCCCACGTGCGGGCGACCATCCTGACCAACGTGATCACCGGCGGGGTGATGACCTGCCTGGCGTTGGCGGCGGTCGCGGCGACGCTCACGGTGTCGGTGACGCGCAAGCACGGAACGAGGTAGTCACCTCAGGCGCCGGATGCGGTACGCCGACGGCGGACCGCACCCCGGCGCCTGATGCTGGTCTGCGCCTGATGCTGGTCTGCGCCTGATGCTGGTCTGCGCCTGATGTTGACCTGCGCCCGATGTTGATCTGCGCCCGATGTTGATCAGTGGGCTGAGGATCGGCCGGCGTCTTGGCCGCTTGCGCGAGCCGTACCGGTGACAGTGCTCGTGCTGAGCGCTTCCGGCCCTCCGACCGTCGGCGGCACCCGGTCCGCCGTCTCGCCGGCGGGTGCCGACGCGGCCGTGGTCGGGGCCGGGGCGGCTGCCTCCGGGTCGCCGGAGGCCCGCTTGACCAGGGCGATCCTGGCGGCGCACGTTTTGAACAACGGCTGCTTCGACACCGGGTCCCAGGCGGTGATGGTGGCCTCGTTCGCGGCCCGGCCGGCCTGCTCGCGGTCGGCGGGCGCGCCGTCGGGGACGTCGAAGTATCCGTAGTGGAACGGCACGAACAGCACGCCGTCGCGGATGTTCGCGACCCGCACGCGGGCGCGCAGAGCGCCGCGGGCGCTCGTGACCTCGGCGAGGTCCCCTTCCGCCAAGCCCTGGCGCTCGGCTTCGTCGGAGGACATCTCGACCCACACCTGCGGAGCGGCGCGGTTGAGTTGCGGCGCGCGGGCGGTCTTGGTGCGGGTGTGGAACTGGTAGAGCGTGCGGCCGGTGGTCAGCCACAGCGGGTACCGCTCGTCGGGTTCCTCCGGCGCGGGGGAGTAGGCGGCCGAGCGCAGCATGGCCCGGCCTTCGGGGTTCCATGCCTTGTACTCGGCCTCGCTGAAGGAAGCGCCGGTCTCCAGGTCCTTGCCGTAGGTCTCGCACTCGCTCGGCTTGGCCCAGAACCGGCCGTCGGAATACAGCCGCTCGGTGCCGTCCGGATGATCGTCGTTGCACGGCCACTGGATCCCGCTCGCCTCCGACCGCAGCCGGGCATGCGACAAGCCGGTGTAATCGCAGGGCCGGCCGGCGCTGCACGCCTTCCACGCCTCGAACGCCGCCTCGGCGTCGGCCCAGGCGATCAGCGGCTGCCCGTCCTTGTCCCGGAAGTCCATACGGCGCGCGTAGTCCAGGAAGATGTCGAGGTCGGGGCGGGCCGCCCCGGGCGGTTCGACCGCCTTCTCCGACAGGTGGACGGTGCGGTCGGCGTTGGTGAAGCAGCCGGTCTTCTCACCCCAGGTCGCCGCCGGCAGGACCACGTCGGCCAGTTCGGCGGTCTCCGACAGGAAGATGTCCTGCACGACCGTGAACAGCCGGTCCTGGGACAGGATCGAGCGCACCCGGTGCAGGTCCGGCAGCGACACCGCCGGGTTGGTCCCGCTGATCCACAGCATCTTGACGCTGCCCTGCTCGGCGAGGCGCAGGATCTTCATCGCGTGGGTCGGCGGCCCGGAGTGCGGGATCTTGTCCGGGTCCACGTTCCACAACTTCGCCAGATCGGCGATGTGCTGCTGGTCGGCCCAGTTCCGGAAGCCCGGCAGGTCGCCGTCCGCGCCGCACTCGCGGGTGTTCTGGGCCGTCGGCTGGCCGTTCATCTGCAGCACGCCGCAGCCCGGGCGGCCGAGCATGCCGCGCAGCAGGTGCAGGTTGTTGACCTGCACCGAGGCCGCGGTGGCCTGGTGGGACTGGTAGAAGCCCTGCAGCACCGTGGAGGTGAGCCGGTCGGCGCCGGCGATCAGGTCCGCGGCGTGCACGATGTCGCCGACCGGCACGTCGCAGATCTTCGCCGCCCACTGCGGGGTGCACTCGGCGACCGCCGCGGCCAGCTCGTCGAAGCCGACGGTGTGGTCCCGGACGAAGGCCTCGTCGACGGCCCGGCGGCGGATGAGCTCGTGCACGAGGGCGTTCATCAGGGCCAGGTTCGTGCCGGGCCGGGAGGCCAGGTGCGCGGCGGCGTGGGCGGCGGGCACCGTGCGGCGGGGGTCCACGACGAGCAGCCGGGGCGGCTCGGGGCCGGCGAGCCGGTCCAGGATCCGCATCCACAGCACCGGCTGGGTCTCGGCCACGTTGTGCCCGAACAGCGCGATGACGTCGGCGTGGTCCAGGTCGGCGTAGGAGCCGGGCTGGCCGTCGCAGCCGAACGACTCCTTCAGCGCCTCCCCGGCCGTCGCCGTGCACAGGCGGGTGTTGCCGTCCAGGTGGTTCGTGCCGACTCCGGCGCGGGCGATGACGGCGAGGGTGTAGTACTCCTCCAGGAACAGCTGTCCGCTGGTGTAGAAGCCGATCGCGTCGGGGCCGTGCTCCTTCAGCAGCTGCCGGGTCCGGCCGGCGACCCGCTCCATCGCGGTGTCCCAGTCGCATTCGACCAGCCGGCCGCCTTCGCGGACCAGCGGGGCGGTGAGCCGGTCCGCCGAGTGGTTGGCCTGCCAGCCGTACAGGTCCTTCGGCCCGAGCCGGCCGCGGTTGACCCGGTCGGCTTCCCGGCCCCGCACCCCGGCGATCCGGCCGCCGGCGACGGCGATGTCCATGGCGTCGCCGGCGGAGTGCAGCAGGGACGCCGACCGCACCCACCGTTCGACCTGGGACTCGTCCACGCCCGGAGCTAGAAACGTGTCGACGCGGGCCGGCCACGCCTGGCCCGGTCGGTAGGGCGTGCGCTGCCCCCACGGCTCGGCGATCCGATCGACCACGGCCATCTCCGGGCCTCCCTCTTCCATGGCTAGCAGCGGTCGCCGTCGATCTTCACGATGCCACCGTGTCCGGGCGCGAGCTCGTCCACCGAGTCCAGCTCCGGCGGGCTGACCCGCTCGCCGAACAGCTGCTTGACCGCGGTCATCGCGGTCTTGACGACCTTCGGCGCCTCGACGACCGGATGCATCCGTCCGGGGTCGAACAGCTCGGTCCAGGGCGGGTCGCCGTCGCCGGTGATCCGGGCGGCCGGCAGGTGCCCGGCCATGACCGCGTTGGTCATGCCCCAGCCGGCGAAGCCGGTCGCCACCCACAGATGCTCGTGGCCGCCGGGATACCGGCCGACGAAGGCCACCTTGTCGGTGCCGGTGTAGTCCTGGGCGGACCAGCGGTGGCTCAGCTCGGCGGAGGGGCCGGTGGTGGCCGAGGCGATGCGGTCGGCCTCCAGGAGCACGACGCGGCGCCCGGCCCGGGCCGGCTCCCACGCGGCGCACAGTCCGGCGATGCCGCCGCCGACCACCGCGACGTCGGCGTCCACCTGGCCCCGCAGGGCCGGATAGGCGGTCTGAGCTGTGGTTTCGATCCAGTAGGAGCTGCCAGCCATGCGCGCGGCTGTACCCCGGCGGGATGGCTCGAAACAGCGGCGGCGATCTTGGCGCGGGGGGGCTGCGCCGTCGCGGGCGACAACCGTGTCAGGGGTCTCATAAACGGGAAAGACCGGAAGAGACAGGTGCTCCACGGGTACCACGCCGATTTGGACCGGATCCCATGACTCCCACGCGCCGAACCGTTCTCACCGGGGCGGTCGCTACCGCCCTGTCCGCCGCCGCGCCGACGAGCGCCGGAGCCGCCGCGGGGACCCCGACGTCGCCGACGCAGCAGTCCCGGCCTTCCCGCCTTTCCAACCTGGCGCATCTGGACTTCCTGCGCGCCCAGGTCGTGCCGCCGCCGGCCGCCGGGCACGCCACCTACGGCGCCGGGCCGCTCGGCGTGCTGTGGACCTACGCCGAACGTCAGCCGGATGGCTCACACCGGCGCGTTGGCGGCGGCACCTACGACCCGGTCACCGACACCTACGGTCAGGGCGCCTACAACGCCGACGACCTGGCGCGCGCTTCCGTGGTCTACCTGCGGCACTGGACGCAGTTCCGCGAAGCGGCGTCGCTGGACGCGGCGCGCGATCTGCTGCGAACGCTCGCCTTCCTGCAGTCGCCGAACGGCAACGTGGTCCTGTGGATGCAGCCTGACGGCACGCTCCATCCGAGCGCCACGCCCGTCGACATCCCCGACCCATCCGACTCCGGACCGTCGTACTGGCTCGCCCGCACGGTGTGGGCACTGGGGGAGGGCTATGCCGTCTTCCGCCATGCCGACCGGCAGTTCGCCGCGTTCCTCCGAGGCCGTCTAGAACTGGCCATCGGTGCCCTGGAACGGCAGGTCCTGCCGCGCTATGGCCAGGACAACGTCGTCGACGGCCGCCGGCTCCCGGCGTGGCTGATCGTCGACGGTGCGGACGCGACCTCCGAGGCGGTGCTCGGACTGGCGGCGTATGTCCGCTCTGGTGGTTCGGCGCGTGCCCGCCGAGCCCTCGCCCGGTTCGCCGAAGGCATCGCCGGGATGAGCGCCGGCTCGGCGCGCGTCTGGCCCTTCCGGGCGCTTCTGCCGTGGGGCGAGTCGATCTGCGACTGGCACGCCTGGGGTGCGCAGATGTCCTCTGCTCTCGCCGCCGCCTCGGCGGCCCTCGGCGAGCCCGCGCTGCTGGTGCCGGCGATCGGCGACACCGCCGGTTTCACTCCGCTGCTGATGACTTCCGGCGGGCCGGACAACGGCTGGCTCCCCGCTCCGATCGACCGTTCGCAGATCGCCTACGGCGTCGACGCCCGCCTGCAGGCGCTGCTCGCCGTCGACCGGCCGGGGACGCAGCACCTCGCCGCCTTCGTCGCCGCGTGGTACTTCGGCGCCAACCGCGCCGGCCAGCCGATGTATGACAGCGCCAGCGGCCGGACGTACGACGGCATCTCGGGAACCGGCGTGATCAACCGCAACTGCGGCGCCGAGTCCACGATCCACGGCCAGCTCTCGATGCTCGCTCTTGACGCGCACCGGGACGTCGCCTGGCTGACCGGCGCATGGTCGTGCGACGGACTCCAGATCGTCGAGGCCGAATCAGCCGCCGGCGATGGCACTGTCGTGACGCCGACCTCGGCCTGGACCGGCGAATCCCAGTGGAGCAACGGCGCCTATCTGTCGTTGGACGGGACGGCGACCTGGGCGGTCCCGCCGGCGGCGCAGCCGCGACTGGTGCTGCCAGTGGTCAACCTGCACGACACCCCGACGCCCGCGCATACGACGTGGACCAGCGGATCGCAGCACCTTGGCATGCTCACCCACGTGTGCGGACCGCAGGGCGTCTCGGCCGCCCCCGGAGCGCTGCAACCGCTGACGCTCGACCATCCGCTGCCCGCCGACGCCGTCACGCTCGCCGCGACGACATCGGAAACCGCGACGACATCGGGCACCGCCGAACTGGACGTGATCCTCCTGCTGCCGACCATCAGCACCCTGCGAATCGGTGACGCCGCTCTGCTGGTGAGTGTGGACACGGCGCCCCGCGTGGTCAGCGTGTCCGGGGAAGAGGTGTTCAGCTACGACCCCGGCGGGCACCTCGTCGCGCGGGGCGGCGCAGGCCGAGCGCTTGTGGTGCCGGGCGGGTTCACTGTCGTCCTCGGTTAACGAGGCCTCACAACGGAGGGCCTAGCCGGCCGACGGCAGATTGCCGAAGTCGCCCTTGATGGTGGACTCGGCGTGCTCCACGAACGCCTTGTCCAGCTTCAGGCTGCCCCAGTCGCCGTTGGCGGCCAGGGCGAACAGCTCGTCGTCGGTGATCTTCGAGGCGTCGCTCACGTTGATCTGCACCGACATGCCGCCTGGGCGGAACAGCCACACGAACTTGCCCTTGTCCCCCTCGGAGATGTGGCCCATCTGGACCTTGCCGCCGCCGGGCAGCAGGAACAGGGTGCAGTTCGAGTGGCAGCCGACGGTGGAGAGGTCGCCGCCGAAGTGGTGGAGGGTGGTCTGCAGCTTCACCGGCCCCTTGGCGGTCGCCGCGGTGAGGGAGCCGGTGAAGGCCCACTCTCCCCGTGGCCCGCCGCCGTAGGCGTAGTCGCCGGAGAAGTCAGAAGACTGCGTGCCCTGCGGCAGGATCTTCTGCATTTCGGCGACGATCGCGCGCGGTGTGATCCACTCGGGGTCGGCGACCGTCGTCGCCGGCGGGAGGACCCAGCGCGCGGGCGCCGGAACGGGGGTGCCGGTGCTCGAAACGGGCGGCGGGGCCGGCCGCGACGACGCTGGGGAGCCGCCCCCGAGGGGCGCCTTGGCGGTGGTCGGCGCGACGACCGTGGTGCCGCCCGGGCCGACCGCCGAGGAGCCGGTGTCGGCGCCGAACGTGCCGGACAGCGCTACCGAGCCCACGGCCACGGCCGCGACCGCCGCCGCCCCGCCGACGGTGCGCAGTGTTCGCTGCCGCCGCCGCAGGCGCTGCCCGGTGCTCAGCGCGTCGGCGGCCAGGGTGCCGACCGGCGGCTGCGACCGTGTGCCCAGGTCCTCCCGGAGCCGGGAGCGGAATTCCTCGTCTGCTTGCATCATGCTGTCTCCTTAGAAGCTTCGGCCCGGTCCGGACTGGCCGGGCCGGTGGTGCCTGCTGGCACCGATAAGCGCCAGTCGGTGCCGGCAGTAATCAGAGAACTGATCAGGGATTTGATCGATACGGATCAGGGGCAGGACCGCCCAGATGTCGGCACAGATATCGGCACAGATATCGGCACAGATATCGGCACAGACATCGGCACAGACATCGGCACAGACATCGGCACAGATCAGGGCGCGGCCAGCTCCGCCAGGAAATCGGCCCCCAGCAGCGTTCGCAGCTCGGCCAGCGCCCGCAGGCTCGCCGACTTCACCGCGGAGGAGCTCATGTCCAGCATCTCCGCGACCGTCTCCACGCTGTGGTCCTCCCAGTACCGCAGCACCACCACCGCCCGCCGCGCCGGCGTCAGCCGGCCCAGCGCCTCCAGCAGCGTCAGCCGCAGCTCGGGCTCCTCGGACCGGGCCGGCGCCTCCGGCACCTCGCCGGTGATCCGCTCCGAGGAGCTGCGCCGCCGCCGGTAGCCGAGGAACTCGTTGGTCAGCACCTTGCGCGCGTACGCGTCGACCGCCTCCGCCCGCTCGATCTTGGGCCAGGCGACATAGACCCGGGCGAGCGTGGTCTGGGCCAGGTCCTGCGCCCGGTGCCAGTCCCCGCACAGCAGATACGCGGTCTCCCGCAACCGGGCGCCGCGCGCCTGCGCGTACTCGGTGAACTCGGCGTCCTGTCGCTGCCGTCCGCCTCGCCCCGTCCACGCCACCTTCTCCGCCTTTCTCCACCGGCTCGCGGTCTTGCCCGCCGCCTACGTTCTAGATGCGGTGGGCCGTGGTTTTCGATTCACCCCCCAGCAGCCGGCTCCGGGCCGGCGGACGCCAAGGACGGAGCGGGTCCGGATAAGCGTTCTGATCTCCCCCGCCGACCTCCGCGTGACCGGCATGTGAACCCAGGTTTCAGAGCCTTGACGAAGCCGCCGTCCCGCTGTTGACTGACACCTCATCCGGATTGTTTGCGGCCGCAACAAAACTCCCCACCCGAAGGCTCGAGACAGCTGGGAGTGTGCTTGATGCGTGCTCGAATACCGCTCCGCCGCGCCGGCACGGCACGCCGGCGTCTGCTCCGCGTCGGCGTCGCCGCCGTGCTGGCGGTGGCCTGCGTCGACGCGGCCGCCGCGACCGGCGCCGCCACCGGCTTCACCGGCCCCGCCTACCTGGACCGCTCCGCGCCGATCGCGGCCCGGGTCGGTGATCTGCTCGGGCGGATGACGCTGGCCGAGAAGGCCGGGCAGATGGACCAGCAGCTCGTGGACAGCCTCACCGCCGCCTCCGGCGGCGCCTGCGGCGGGGCCGGGTTCAACCTGCCGTCGGCCGCGTGCATGCAGACCGTGCTGGTCGACCAGAACGTCGGGTCGGTGCTGGCCGGCGGGACCGACAACCCGGTCGACACCACCGGGGCCGGTACCAGCGGCAACACCGCGCGGGACTGGGCGAACGAGTACAACGCCATCCAGCAGTTCGCGGTCGCCCACTCCCGGCTGCACATCCCGGTCGTGTTCGGCATCGACGCGGTACACGGATTCGGGCACCCGTGGCAGGCGCCGCTGTTCCCGCAGTCCATCGGCATGGGTGCCACGTGGGACCCCGCCGCCGCGCGCACCGGCGGCGCGCTGACCGCCGCCGCGCTGCGCGCCACCGGCTGGGTGTGGGACTTCGCGCCGGTGCAGGACGTGGCCCGGGACAACCGCTGGGGCCGCACCTACGAGACCTGGGGTGAGGAGCCCGCGCTGACCTCCGCGCTGGGCGCCGCAAACGTTGCCGGGATGCAGGCCGCGGCCGGCGGGCTGAACGTCGGCGCCACCGTCAAGCACTTCGCCGGTTACTCGCAGTCGGTCAACGGCCACGACCGCAACGAGGCCCTGCTGCCGATGAGCTACCTGCAGACCACTATCCTGCCCTCCTACGACGCGGCCATCGACGCCGGCGCCGACGCGGTCATGGTCGACTCCGGATCCATCAACGGCGTCCCGGCCACCGCCTCGCACACCCTGCTCACCGACATCCTGCGCGGCCAGCTGGGCTTCAAGGGCGTCGTGATCAGCGACTACCAGGACGTCCAGGCGCTGCAGACCTCGTACCACATCGCGGCGGACCTGCCCGGCGCGGTCGCCGCCGCGGTGAACGCCGGCCTGGACATGAGCATGGAGGTCGGCGGCCCCGACCTGTGGCAGGCCGCCGTCATCCAGGACGTGCAGAGCGGCAAGATCAAGATGTCGCGGATCGACGACGCGGTCCGGCGCATCCTCACCATGAAGTTCAAGCTCGGCTTGTTCGACCAGCCGTGTGTCGCCGACCCCGCGAAGCCGTGCCTCGACGCGAGCGCCGCCGACGCCGCCGTGACCGCCGGCCGGGACAAGACCCTGCAAGCCGCGCAGGAGTCCATCACCCTGCTGCGCAACCAAGGCAGCACCCTGCCACTGGCCGCCGGCAGCCGCGTGGTCGTCACCGGCCCCAGCGCCGACTCGATGACCAACCAGCTCGGCGGCTGGAGCGTGAGCTGGCAGGGCGTGGCCGGCGCCGGGCACGTCTGCTGCATGGGGCCGCCGGACCAGATCCCGCCGGGGACCACCGTCCGCAACGGCGTCCTGGGCTCGGACAGCCAGGCCACCTTCGTGCCCGACCAGGCCGCCGCCGTGGCCGCCGCGCCGAACACCGACGCCTACGTGGCCGTCGTCGGCGAGAAGGCCTACGCCGAAGGCCTCGGCGACAACCCCGCCCCGGCGCTCCCGCCGGACCAGCAGGCCCTGATCTCCGCCCTGGAGGCCACCGGCAAGCCGGTGATCGTGGTGGTCGAGGCCGGCCGGCCGGTCGGTCTGGGACCGGCCGAGAAGGCGAACGCGGTCCTGATGGCGTACCAGGGTGACACTGAGACCGGGCAGGCCGTGGCCGACATCCTGTTCGGCAAGGTCAATCCCAGCGGCCACCTGCCGATCAGCTGGCCCTCCGACGCCCCGGCCGTCGGCGCCGACTTCGACGGCTCCGCGCCCTCCCCACTCGGCGACCAGCCCAAGTTCTTCGACCAGTTGCCGAACACCGGCTCCGGTCCCGGCCACTCCTACAACCCGGCCTACCCGTTCGGCTACGGCCTG
Source organism: Catenulispora sp. (assembly GCA_013362315.1). Classification (GTDB taxonomy): domain Bacteria; phylum Actinomycetota; class Actinomycetes; order Streptomycetales; family Catenulisporaceae; genus Catenulispora. Next base: position 17,204 of record JABFWL010000079.1, read on the forward strand.
TCCTATACGACCTTCAGCCACACCGGCCTGACGGTGACGACCAGCGGCGGCCGGCACGGTACCGTCACCGCCACCTTCACCGCCGCCGACACCGGCAGCCGGGACGGCACCGACATCGTTCCGCTCTACGCCGCCCAGCCGCTCAGCGCCGCCGCCGTACCGCCGCAGCGGCTCGTCGGCTTCGCCCGCGTCACCCTGGCCGCCGGCGCCTCCCGGACCGTGAAGGTCAGCTTCCCGGCCACCGCCCTGGCCCGCTCCCAGGGCGACATCGACGCCTCCGGCCCGCCCACCGTGGAGCCCGGCGGCTACCAGCTGCAGATCGACAAGAACGACACCACGCCGTACGACGTCGATCTGTCCGCAGCGTTCAGCCTGACCTGACCGGGCTGAACCACCGCGGCCGGCGCGCGCGATTTGAGGGGATCGCCCGCGCCGGCCGCTCCCATGTCGTGCGGGGTTCGGTATAGCGGCCCTACGCCGCGACCGTGGCCCGTGCCTTCATCCGCTCCATGACCTCCGGCGCGGGCCACGCGCTGACCCGGTAGCGCGCCGGGTGGAAGCCCTCTTCGGGAAGCAGGGACACCTCTTCGGCGACGACGTCCCAGGGGATTCGCAGCGCCGGCGCTCCATCCTGAGGGAAGAAGACCAGGTCCGCCTGGGGAAGCAGGGAATCGAGTCCGTCGGTCCACGTCGTCGCGGTGAACTCCTCGCCGGACGGGCTGCGGAAGCCCTTCAACGAGGCCGGACGCGGATCCCCGGTCCCTGCCACATCGCGCAGGTACTCGGTCTGCGGGCCGTACGCGCTCATCGCCAGAAGTATCGAGGCGTGCTTCACGGCCGCGTACGCCGGGTGGTCGGCCGGGACTTCGTAGAGCACGAGCGAGCCCTGGTCGTCGACGGTGATCGGCGCCGGACAGATCGGGCGGGCCGACTCGGTCCACTCCCGCTCGGCGTCGTGGATCCGTGTGCGGATCTCGTCCGGGTCGGCGGTCTCGTAGGCCAGGAGCAGCACGCCGGTGCCGGCGGGGAAGGCCAGGGGGCGCGCGCCGGCACTGCGGTGCAGGGCGGCCAGCCAGCCGTCGAGAAGGGGGAGCGAGGTCACGTAGCGGTCGGTGGAACCGTCCAGGCGCGTGGGGCGAGCCAGGTTGTGGTGGGCGGCGGCGAAGGCCTCTTCGGCGGTGACATTCCACGCGGCGAGGTCTTCGCGGCCGACGTACTTCAGGACCGAAGAGCCTTCTCCCGCGCCCTCTACAGCGCCCTCCACCACCAGCATCTCCGCCAGGTAGCTCAATACGGGACGGCTCACGACGCCGTACTCCGGATTGTGCACCGGCGGCCGCAGCACCGGGCGCAGCAGCGGCCGTGCATGCTCCCAGTCCTGCGGGGTCGGGGGCACCCGCACAAGCGCAGCGGCCTTCTTGCCCAGGCGGTTCCGGGCGGGTCCGAAGACCTTGGCGGCTATGTCCATGGCCTCCGGACCCTAGCGGAGGTTCCGGACGATCAAGTGAAGGTTAGGTGGCCAGCGGCTTGTTCAGAGGGAAAGCACCTCCACGATTTCCGGCGGCAGGCCGTGGGTCTCGTGCAGGAACCGCAGGGTGGGGCCGTCGAGGACTTGGCCGCGCGGGCGGCGGGACAGGACCTTGTGGCCGCGGTCGAGCATCTGCAGGAAGCGCCGTTGTTCGTCGAGGATGACGTGCCGGATGTTCTCCGGGGTCACACTGGTGCTGGTGTCAGTCCTGGTGCCAATGCCGGTACCGGTGCCGGTCTGGCTTTGGCCGAAGTGGTCGAGGGTGTGGATGTAGAGATCGAGCGGGAGTTCGTCGAGCAGGGGGTGGTTTCCGCTCCACAGGATCGTCAGGACTCTGCGGAGCAGACGGCGCAGTACGTAGCCGCGGCCGGTGTTCGACGGTTGCACGCCGTCGCCGATCACCACGATGCCGGAGCGTAGATGGTCCACGACGACGCGATGCTCGCGGGTGTCCAGCGGCCAGAGTGTCGGCACGGTCTGCTGCCAGGGCTCGAAGACGTCGGTCTCGTAGACCGAGTCCTTGCCCTGCAGCACGGTCAGCAGCCGCTCCAAGCCCATGCCGGTATCGACGGAAAGCCGCGGCAGCGGGACCAGACTGCCGTCCGGCAGCCGCTCGAAGCGCATCATCACGTGGTTCCACACTTCGACCCAGTCCGGGTTCGTGCTGGGAGTGTCCCGGGGGACGCCGGACCCGGTCCAGACGAAGATCTCGCTGTCCGGGCCGCAAGGCCCGGTCGGCCCGTTGGACCACCAGTTGTCCTTGCCGAGGAGTTCCACCGGCACGCCGAGGTCCTGCCAGGTATGGAGGGACTCGACATCAGGTCCGGTCTGGTCATCGCCGCCGAACACCGTGACATACAAGGACTCCGGTGGCAGTCCGAAGCCCTCGCGCAGCAGCCGGTGGCCCCAGCGCAGGCTCTGGCCGCCGCCGTAGTCGCCGAGTGACCAGGAGCCGAGCATCTCGAACACCGTCAGGTGGGTCGGATCGCCGACCTCGTCCAGGTCCGTGGTGCGCAGACAGCGCTGGACGCTGCTGAGCCTGCGGCCGAGCGGGTGCGGCCGGCCGAGCAGGTGCGGCGTGAGGTGGTGCATGCCCGAGGTGGTGAACAGCACCGAGTCGTCGCCGTGCGGCGGCAGCAGGCTCTGGCTGGGTGATATCTCGTGGCCGTGCTCGCGGTAGAAGTCGAGGAAGGTGCTGATGGTCTCGTGGGTGTTCATGGCGGGACGCCTTTCCGGGCAGCGGTGGGAAACCGGTGACCGGACGGCGGCGCCGATGATGCTGCCAGGGATGCCGCTACGGGTGCTGTGCCGGAATTGCACAGCCCGCGCGACAGTCGGCGGACCGCGATCCGGCCGCCGACGGCAAAAGGGGAGGGGAGATCAGGCAGCGGCAGCCGGGGAGCTGGTAGCTCGCTCGGCCGCGGCGACGGTGCCGATGATACGGCGGGTGATCTCCATGTTCGGACTGTATCTCGGGGCATGGCGCGAGTTCAAACGGTTTGTTCGTGCCTGCAGCGCCCGGTGCTTGTCGGAGCGATGAGAGCGCTTTCACCTACCTGCGGCTGGCCGTGGCCGGCTGCGGCTGGCCAGGTTGTGGATCGAGCTTGCGCCTGCCTGCGACTACCCTCGCTGCCGGTCCGCCGCAGCGGCCTGCAGCAGCTCGTCGGCGTGCGCCTGTCCCAGCTCCGACTCCTCCAGCCCGGCGAGCATCCGCGCCAGCTCCCGCCGCCGCTCCGCGTCGTCGAGCACCGCCACTCCGGACCGGGTGACCGAGCCGTCGTTGGCCTTGCGCACCACCAGCTGCCGGTCGGCGAACGCCGCGACCTGCGGCAGGTGTGTCACCACCACCACCTGCGCCGAGCGTGCCAGCCGGGCCAGGCGCCGGCCGACCTCGACCGCCGCCTTGCCGCCGACCCCGGCGTCGACCTCGTCGAAGACGAACGTCGGCACCGGGTCCGAGCCGGCGAACACCACCTCGACCGCGAGCATCACCCGCGAGAGCTCACCGCCGGAGGCGCCCTTGGCGATCGGCAGGAACGGCGCGCCGGGGTGCGGCGCCAGCCGCAGCTCGACGTCGTCGACGCCGGACGGGCCGAACGCGACGGTGCGGCCGTCGAGCTCCAGGCCGTCCGGGCTGTCCTTCTGCGTCACCGGGACCTCGATCCGGGCGTGCGGCATCGCGAGCTCCGCAAGCTCTGTCGTCACCGCCGCGGCGAACTTCTCCGCGGCCTGCGTCCGCCCCGCCGAGACCCGCGCCGCCAGCCGCGCCAGCTCGGCGCGCGCCGCGACCTGCTCCTCGGCCAGCGCGGCGATCCGGTCGTCGTCGCCTTCGAGCTCGGCCAGGCGCAGCGCGCCGGTGGAGGACCAGGCGATCACGTCGGTGAGCTTCGGGCCGTACTTGCGCATCAGGTTATTGAGGTCACTGATCCGCTGCTGGACGTCGGCCAGGCGGCGCGGGTCGGCCTCGATCGAGTCGGTGTATGCGGCCAGGTCGGTGGAGACGTCGGCGAGCAGGAACGAGGCCTCGTCCAGGCGGCCGGCGAGCTCGGCCAGCGCCGGGTCGTGGCCGCGGGCGCCTTCCAGCGCCCGGGCCGCCTCCGTCAGCAGCGACAGGGCGTTGATCGACGCCGGGTCGTCGGGGCTGCCGGCCAGCGCCATGTGCGCGCCGCCGGCGGCGGTGCGCAGGGTGTCGGCGTGGCCCAGGCGCTCGGCCTCGGCGGCCAGTTCCTCGTCCTCGCCGGCCACCGGCTCCAGCCGCTCGACCTCGGCCAGGCCGAAGCGCAGCAGGTCGGCCTCCTGGGCGCGTTCGCGGGCGCGGGTGGTGAGCTCGTCGAGCGTCGCCTCGATCTTCTTCAGGCGGTCGTAGCAGGACTTGTACTCGGCCAGCGGCTCGGCGACGGCCGGGCCGGCGTAGCGGTCCAGCGCCTGGCGCTGCCGCGCGGGCTGGAGCAGCGACTGCTGGGCGGACTGGCCGTGCATCGCCACCAGGTCGTCGGCCAGGCCGCCGAGCACGCCGATCGGCACGGCGGCGCCGCCGAGGCTGGCCCGCGAGCGGCCCTCCAGCGACACCGAGCGGGAGACGATGAGCTCGGACCGGTGCTCGCCGACCGGCTCCAGCTCGGCGCCGGCGTCCGCGGCGGCCCGGCCCGCCGGGCCCTTGGGGTCGACGAGCAGCCGGCCCTCCACCGAGG
>JABFWL010000275.1 GCA_013362315.1 Catenulispora sp.
CGTCGTGCCCGCCATGGCCGGCGAGCTCGTCAACGAGAAGATCGCAGAACACTTCGACACCAGCGGCGTCGTCCTCGTCGGCTCGACCGCCGCCGCGCTGCCGCCCGCGGTCGCCGCGGGACTCGCCCGCCAGTTCCCCAACGCCGACGTGGTGAACACCTATACCTCGACCGAGGCCGCTCCGGCGCAGACCATGATCGTCTTCGATCCCGCCCGGCCCGGTTCGGTGGGGCGGCCGGCCCCGGGCGAGGTCCGCGTGACCGACAGCCTCGGCCGGCCGTCGCCTCCCGGAGAAACCGGCGACGTCTGGCTCCGGACCGGCGCCGCGACCCGGACCTACTTCGGCGATCCACAGGCCTCGGCCGCGGTGTTCGCCGGCGGCTGGACCAGGATGGGCGACGTCGGCCGGCTGGACGAGGACGGCTATCTCCACCTCGTCGACCGCGAGACAGACCTGATCACGTCCGGCGCCTACAAGATCTCCACGCTGGCGGTGGAAGACGTCCTCTACGGGTATCCCGGCGTCCGGGAGGCGGCGGTAGTCGGCGTCCGGCACCCGGTGATGGGGCAGATGGTCGCCGCGGTGCTCGTGGCCGATGACGGCCTCGACCTCTCCACGCTGCGCGCCTACGTCGCGGAACGACTGCCGCGCCACGAGGTGCCGACCCGCTATTTGTTCGTCGAGCGGATTCCGCGCAATGCCGGAGGCAAGCCGGTCAAGGACGAGCTGCGCCGGATGTTCAGCGACGACTCTCGACACCTGGGCTCGGGTGACTCGGGTGACTCGGGTGACTCAGACCGCTCCAACGCCGTCAGTACGCCGCTCGCCGAGCTGTGGCGCCGCGTGCTCAGGCTCCGGCGGGTTCCGTCGGACGCCGACTTCTTCGCGCTGGGTGGCGACTCACTGCGCGGCACCCAACTGGCCATGCTCGTGACCGAGGAACTGCGGGCTCCGGTCGGGAGTTCTTTCGTGTTCGACCATCCGCTGCTGGCCGACCAGGAGAAGCAGATCGCGGCTGTTTCCCAGGCTCCGGACGGCGGTTTCGTCCCCGATCTTGTCCCCGACACCGACACCGACACCGACACCGCTTCCGCTACCGATCCCGGGCCGCCGGCGTCCGCCCTGATGCCGGCCGCCGAGCACTTCGTGGGCTGGATGCGAGAGCACCCGGCCGCCTACCCGGAACCCATCTCCATCGCGTTGCGCATCCGGGACCGCCTCGACGAGGAACTGGTGCGCGCCACGATGGCCGCCCTGATCCAGCGGCACACAGCGCTTCGCACGGTGCTGGACCCGGTCACCTCCGCGCCGGTCGTTCTCGACGAGGGAGCCGCCGAGGTCGTGTGGCTCCGGTGCGCCCCGGAAGAGGCCGAGGCGCACGCCGTCGCGGCTGTCGAGCGGCGGTTCGATCCGGCCCGAGGCCCGCTGGTCCGGGTCCACATCCTGCAGACCGCCGCCGAGGACCACGTGCTCGTGCTGGTCGTGGACCATCTGGTCTTCGACGGATGGTCCCTCGGAATCGTGCTCCGCGAGTTCGGGCTCTGCTACGACGCCCTGCGGCGCGGGTCGCAGCCCTCATTGCCGGAGCTGCCGGACGCCGCGGCCTACCAGCGGTGGATCGTGGCGCAGTATCCGCGCACGGTGCCTCGTTGGGCCCGCCACCTGGACGGCGCGCCGCGGGCGATGCTGCTGCCGGGGCAGCGCGCCGATGCGCGGCAGTGCGTGGGAGCGGAGGTGACCCGCGAACTGTCACCGGCGTTCGGCGATCGGTGGCGGGCCCGGGCCGCGGCGTACGCGACGACGCCGTTCGTGGTCGGCCTGGCGGCCTGGGCCGACGTGCTGACCGAACTCTCCGGGGAACCCGAGGTCGTGTTGTGGGCGGCGCTGGCCGGCCGCCTGACGCCGGAATCGGAGTCGCTGGTCGGACCGTACCCGATGGTTCCCTATCTACGGCTTCAAGCGAGCCGGGGAGCGGCCTTCCCAGAGCTCGTAGCCGCCGCCAGAGCCGAGGTCGATTTCGCTGTCGACAACCAGTGTTACCCCTACGAACGGTTCCGGCCTGCGGTGCGCTTCGCTGGCGCCTTCGCCTACGAGAAATGGCAGCAGGCTCCCCACATTCCGGGACTCGAATCGGAGAGGTTCCCGTTGCCGCAGGGTCGAACCCTGATGACGTACGCGCTCCCCGGTGAGCCCGACCTGACCGGGACCCTCATGCGTGTCTACGAGCAGGCGGACGGCGGGATCGTGTGGCGGCTGATCTACAACAGCGCGGCCATCGACAGCGCAGCCATCACGCGCGTCGAAGCCGCGTTCCACGACAGACTGCAGGAGGTCCTGTGAGCGCGATGATCCCGCGGCCCTTATCGGCGGGCCGCGCCATCTCGGCCGCTCAGGAACGGCTCTGGTTCCTCCACCGGATGGATCCGGACGACGCTTCCTACAACATGTACATCGTCTGGCGGCTTCGCGGCCCGCTCATCATCGAGAGGCTTGAGGAGGCGATCGGCACGGTCGTCGCCCGGCACGAAGTACTGCGCACGCGCTACCAGGATGGTGAGGACGGCCTTGCGTACCCGGTGGTCGAACCCGCCGGTTCGTTCGTCCTGGGCAGCTGTGACGTCTCGGAGTCATCGGACCCCGAGAGTGCGGCCCGGGCGCTGGTCGCCGCCCAGACGAACGCCCCGTTCGACCTCGCCGCGGACCTCCCGCTGCGTGGTCAGCTGATCCGCCTCGCGCCGGAGGATCACGTCCTGTGCCTCGTCGTGCACCACATCGCCGGCGACGGGTGGTCGCTCAACATCCTCGCCGAGGAGGTGCGCCGGCTGTACCTCGGCGAGCGGTTGCCGGCTCCGAGCCTGCAGTTCAGTGCCGTCGTCGAGGCACGGCAGGAGAGCAGCCAGCCGGACTACTGGCCGCAGCGGCTGCGCGGCGCGCCGCCCGTCGAGCTGCCTTGCGACCGCCGCCCGGCGCCGGAAGACGATCTCGGCGCCGGAAGCTTCCATATCGTGCAGCTGAGCCCGGAGACGGTTGCCCGGCTGGCGTCCGCGGCGGTCCGGAGCCGGTCTACATTGTTCATGGGCCTGGTGGCGATGTACCAGACGCTACTCGCCGTGCACTCCGGCCAGACCGACGTGGTGGTGGGCAGCGTGTTCGCCGGCCGCGACCGTCTGGAGTGGGAGCCGGTCATCGGCTATCTCGGGGTGACGGTCGCCCTGCGCGCGGACCTCTCGGGCGATCCGACGGTGGCCGACCTCCTGGTCGCCACCCGCCGGAGCGTGCTGGGCGCGATGGACCATCCCGACGTGCCGTTCGAGGAACTGCCGGACGGGATGTTGCAGACCCTGGTCGTCCTGCACTCGCAGGACGTGGGCACCCTCGGGCGATCCGACGATTTCGGCGGCCTGCACTGCGAGGACTTCCCGGCCGGCTTCGCGCGCGCGAAATTCGACCTGATGCTGGAAGCCGCCCCCGACGAAGGCGGCCTCCGCCTGGTTCTCGGCTATCGGACCGCGTTGTTCGAGCCGTCGACGATCGTCCGCCTCGGCGAGCGCCTCGCGTTGCTGGCCGAGGAGTTCGCCGACCCGACGCGCCGTCTGTCCGAACTGCGGACCCTCACCGCCGATGATGTCAGCGTGCTGACGGAATGGGAGCACGGTTCCGAGCTCGCCGACTCTGGACCGGCCACCGAGTCCTCGCCTGATCCCGAATCCCCTGCCGTCGAATGCGGCGAAACGTCGGTCAGCCACGCAGAGCTGGAGCTCCAGGTAGAGCGGCTCGCTGCGCGCTTGGTGAGCAGCGGCGTGGGCCCGGGGACCGTCGTAGGCGTCCGGATTCCACGGTCAGTGGGCATGGTGGTGGCGGTGCTGGCCGTCCGTCGGGCCGGCGCGGCGTACCTCCCGCTCGCGGTCGACGATCCCGAGGACCGCGTCCGCCGGCTGGTCGCCGACAGCGGCGCCGCTCTGGTGCTGACCAGTGCGGATCCCGATGACATCGATGCCGGGGCCGGCGCGGGACAGAGCTCTGTCGCGGCAGCCGATCTCGACGACCCGGCCTGCATTCTCTACACTTCCGGTTCCACCGGCGCCCCCAAGGGCGTGGTCGTCACCGGTCGCAACCTCGCTGCCAGGGTGGCTTGGATGCGCTCCGGATACGGCCTCGGGCCTGGTGACCGTGTCGTCCAACTAGCGCCGCTCACCTTCGACACTCACGTGGAGGAGATCTATCCGACCCTCGCGGCAGGCGCCACCTTGGTCCTGCTGCCCGACGGTCCGTTGGCTCTGCCCGAACTGCTGGCGAGCCCACGCGGAGCCGCCATCACGGTCCTGGACCTGCCGACCGCCTACTGGCACCAGCTCGTCACGATGATCGACGACATCACGTGGCCGCCGAAGCTGCGACTGGTGATCCTCGGCGGGGAGCAGGCGCAGGGTTCCGCGGTCGCTGCCTGGCACGCCAGATTCGGCGACACCGTCCGGCTCGTGAACACCTACGGGCCTACCGAGGCGACGGTCATCGCCACGGCCTGCGAGCTCCGTGCCGACGACGAGGCGTCGCACGCGCGCCCGCCGATCGGCCGACCGATCGGCCAGACCTGCGTCCGGGTGCTCGATCCCGCCGGCCGCCGCGTCCCGCCCGGCGCGGTCGGCGAACTGTGCGTCGGCGGCGGGGGTGTGGCGCACGGCTATCTGAACCGCCCTGAGCAGACCGCCCAGCGGTTCATCGTCGATCCGTACGGCTCAGCTGGCTCACGCCTGTACCGCACCGGCGACCGCGCCCGATGGCGGCCGGACGGCCGCCTGGAGTTCCTCGGCCGTCTCGACGACCAGATCAAGGTCCGAGGAATCCGCATCGAGCCCGGCGAGATCGAGGCTGCGCTTCTCGGCTGCCCGGGCGTTCTCCAAGCCTGCGTCGCGGTGCACGACGAAGCGCTCGTCGGCTACCTTGTCGCGGCGCCCGGCCTGGACCCCGAGCACGTGCGGCAACGGCTTGCCGCCGAGCTGCCGGCACACCTCGTGCCGACAGCGTGGGTGCAGCTCGACGCACTTCCGCTGACCGCGACGGGCAAGGTGGACAGGGCAGCCCTGCCCGCGCCGCGCCCCGTCGCGGATGCCGAATACCAGCCCCCGACCGGAGACGCCGAGCAACTTGTCGCATCCGTGTGGAACGTCGTGCTGAGGCTGGAACACATCGACCGGCGCGATGACTTCTTCGCACTCGGCGGCCACTCGCTGTCGGCCATGCGCGTGGCCGCCCGGCTCACCGCGCTCATCGAAGTCGATGTCCCGGTCCGCCTCGTCTTCGCTCATCGGACCCTCGCCGCGCAAGCGGCCGCGGTCGAAGCCCTCCTCATCGAGGCGCTGGACGCGTTACCTGACGCCGCCGGGGATCTTGTGGAAACGGAAGCTTCATGACTGTCGACAAGGTGTCCGCCTCAGAGCCCGTCTCAGAGTCCGCATCCAAGCCGACCTTAGAGCCTGGCTCAGTGTCCGCCGCCAAGCTGTCCTCGGCTTCGAAAGCGGCGCTCCTCGCCGAACGCCTGAGCCGGCGCGCCGGGACCGCGTCCGCCATGCCGTTGAATCCCACACCGATCCGGCTGCGGGACCCGGGCGAGGCGCCGCCGCTGTCCAGCGCGCAGGAACGGCTCTGGTTCCTGGACCAGTACGCGCCGGGCAACGCCGCCTACGTCATCCCCCTCGCGCTGCGTCTGCGGCGGTCCGTGGACGAAGCGGCACTCGCCGATGCGCTCACCGCGCTGACGGCACGGCACGAGGTCCTGCGGACGCGATTCCCGGCCACCGCGGACGGCAAGCCGGCGCTGGTGATCGAGGCGTCGGCGACCCCTGCCGTCGAGTCCGCCACGGCTGCGACCACGACCGCCGTCCCGACGCTGGCCCGCGAATTTCTGAGCCGGCCGTTCGACCTCGCCGCCGGTCCGCCGCTTCGGGCGCTGCTGATCCGGCAGCCGAGTGAGGACCACGTCGTCGTGCTGGCCTTGCACCATATCGCCGGAGACGGCTGGTCGGCGCCGATCCTCATGGCCGAGCTGGCGGCCCTGTGCGAGGGCCGGGAACTGCCGCCGGCCCCGGCCGTCCAATACGGTGACTACGCGCGCTGGCAGCGGGCCAAGGACCATTCCTCAGACCTCGCCTACTGGCGGACTCAGCTGGCTGATGCCGAGCCCCTCGATCTGCCGACCGACCGGCTCCGGCCCGCCGCGCAGGCATATGACGCCGCGACCGTCGATCTGCGCGTCGACTCCGACACGGCGGCCGGCGTCCGGGCGCTCGCAGCGGAGACCGGGGCGACTCCGTACATGATCGTGCTGGCGGCCTACGGACTTCTCCTTTCCCGCCTCGCCGGCCAGCAGGACCTCATCATCGGCTCGCCGGTGGCCGGCCGTACCGTTCCCGAGCTTGAACCGCTTATCGGCTGCTTCGTCAACATGCTGTCGCTGCGGATCCGGACGGATCAGGTCCGGACCTTCCGAGAGCTGGTCGCCCAGGTGCGGGAAACCGCTCTGGACGCCTACACGCACCAGGAGCTCCCGTTCGAGGACCTGGTGCGTGACCTCGACCTGCCGCGCGACGTCTCGCGCTCACCGTTGTTCCAGACCATTTTCGCGATGCAGAACTACGACTCCGGCGACTCCAGTGTTCAGGGGGTCGGGATCGAGGCCCCAGCCACCCGCTATGACCTTGAGCTCTATCTCTCCGACGACGGCGCCGGATTCGCAGGCAGCTTCGTCTACGGAACTCGATTGTTCGAAGCGGAGACCGTTGACCGGCTGGCCCGGCATCTCGTGCTGCTTCTGGCCATCGCGACCAGTCAGCCGGACGCGGACCTCGCGTCGCTCACCCTTCTCGGGGACGACGACGCCCGACTGCTCGCGGTATGGAATGACACCTCGTCCCCTTATCCCGCCGACGCGACGCTTCACAGGCTCGTCGCTGAGCAGGCCGCGCGTCGGCCGGACGCTCCGGCCGTCTCGTTCGAAGACAGCACCCTGACGTACGCCGAGCTGCTGGAACGCGCGTCCACGGTGCGGGACGCCCTCGTCCGGCGGGGCGTCGGCCCGGGGTGCGTCGTGGGCGTCCGGGGCGAACGCTCGCTGGACCTGGTGCCGCGCCTGTTGGGAGTCCTGCAATCCGGCGCCGCCTACCTGCCGCTCGATCCGGAGTACCCGGCGGAGCGGCTGGCGTACATGGCCGACGACGCCGGCGTCACGGTGGTCCTGGGCGACGACGAACCGGCAGACTCGGGCGTCCCGGCCGGTCCGCCGACCGTCGGCGAGAACATCGCCTACGTGATCTACACCTCGGGCTCCACCGGGCGCCCGAAGGGCGTCCCCAACACTCACTCCGGCATCGTCAACCGGCTCGACTGGATGCAGCGACGCTTCCAGCTCAAGCCCTCCGACGTCGTCCTGCAGAAGACGCCAGCGGGATTCGACGTCTCGGTCTGGGAGTTCTTCTGGCCGCTGATCACGGGCGCCAGGCTCGTCCTCGCCCGCCCCGGCGGGCACAAGGACGCCGCGTACCTGCGGGATCTCATCGCCGAGGAATCCGTTACCGTCACCCATTTCGTCCCTTCCATGCTGGCTGTGTTCCTCGGCCAGGACGGATTGGGGGAGTGCGGAACGCTCCGGTTGGTCGTCTGTTCCGGCGAGGCGCTTCCCGTGGACACGGCTCTGCGCTGCCTGGCCGCCCTTCCGGCCGAACTACACAACCTGTACGGCCCCACCGAGGCCGCCGTCGACGTCACCGCCTGGCACTGCACGGCGGACACGCTCGCCGGCGCAGCGCGCGTGCCCATCGGCGCGCCGATGCCGAACAACACCGTGCACGTCCTGGACCCGTCCGGACGACCGGTGCCGATCGGCATGCCCGGCGAACTGCATATCGGCGGCGTCCAACTGGCCGACGGCTACCTCAACCGCCCGGAACTGACGAGCAAGCACTTCCTCACCGATTCCCACGGCGATCGGCTCTACCGCACCGGCGACCTGGCCCGCTGGCGCAGCGACGGCACCTTGGACTTCCTCGGCCGCATCGACGCCCAGATCAAGCTGCGCGGGCTGCGCATCGAGCCCGGCGAGATCGAGTCGGTGCTGCGCGAGCAGGCGGACATCCGCGATGCGGCCGTCATCGTGCTGGACGGACGCCTGGTCGCCTACACCGTCGGAGGCACCGCGGACAGCGAGGCCCTGCGACGCAGGCTGCCGGACTACATGGTTCCGTCGGCGTTCGTGGAGCTCGACCGGCTTCCGGTGACAGCGAACGGGAAGCTCGATCGCAGGGCTCTGCCGGCCCCGGTTTTCGGCCGCGCGAAGGGCGTCGTCTACCAGCCGCCGGAGACCGCGACGCAGCAGGTGATCGCCGAGATCTGGGCGACGATCCTCGGTGTCGAGCAGGTCGGTCTCGACGACGACTTCTTCGACCTGGGCGGGCATTCGCTGCTCGCCACCCAGGTCGTCGCGTCGTTGCGGAAGGCCGTCGGCGCGGGGATCAGCGTCATGGACCTGTTCACTCACCGCACCGTGCGCGAACTTGCTGCGCTCGCAGACACGCCGGACGCCGAACGCGGTCCGCGCGGGCTTCTCCACGAACTCACTCCTCGCCGTCCCGGTTCCGGGCACGACACCCAGGCGGCGCCGAAACTGACTTTCGTCTGCTTCCCCTACGGTGGCGGCAGTGCAGTCGTCTACCAGCCGGTCGCCGACGTACTCGAGCCGGACTACGCCCTGTGGTCGGTCGCGATTCCCGGTCACGACGTCGGCCTGGACGAGGCCAGCCTGCCCTTCGAGGAACTCGCCGCCCGCTGTGCGACTGAGATACTGCAAAAGGTGCCGGGGCCGATCGCTCTCTACGGGCACTGCGCTATCGGATCCGCGCTCGCTGTCGACGTAGCCCTCCGGCTGGAATCGGCGGGACGAGCCGTCGAGGTCGTGTATGTCGGGGCGATCTTCCCTTTCGCCAAACCGACGGGCCGGGTCCTGAGCGGACTCTCTCGGGCGGCACGAATGGAGTTCCTGCGCGGCGACCAGGGCTACTCGAACTGGCTGGCCTCCATAGGCCTCGACATAAGCGACCTCGAGCCCGCTCACGCGCGCCGCGTCATCCGGAACATGAGGAACGACGCGGACATCGCTGAGGAGTACTACACCGGACTCTTCCAGTCCGCCGGCCCGCGGCTGTCCGCACCCATCATCTCCGTCGTCGGCGAACGCGATCCGGCGACCGAGTTCTGGCAGGAGCGCTTCCGTGAATGGCACGCGCTCACCGAGCGCACCGCCGTGATCGTCCTCGATGAAGCCGGACACTTCTTCATCAAGTACCGCGCCGCCGAACTCGCCGCCATCCTGACGACGGCGTACACCGATCCGACCGCCGCGACCGACACGTGGCGCGTTCACGCGGAGTCTCATACCGAGTCTGGCGGCGAGTCCCACACCGAGTTCCGCACCGAGTCTGGCGGCGAGTCCCAGGCCGATTCTCGCGTGGAGCGCTATACGGCCGCCATGCCGTCCGCCCAGGGCCCGGCGCCGAGCATGCGACGGTTCCTCACCGTCGCCGTCGGCCAGACGGTGTCGATGATCGGTTCGGCGCTGACCGAGTTCGCGATCCCGCTGTGGGTGTACCTGAAGACCGGATCGGTCATTCAGTTCACCATCCTCGCCGTCGCCGGCCTGGTGCCCGGCATACTGACCGCGCCGATCGCCGGCGCGGTGATCGACCGGTGCAGCCGCCGGAAGGTCATGCTGATCGGCGACATCGGAGCAGCCTGTTCGCAGCTATCGATGGCACTGCTCTTCTGGACGGGACATCTCCACGTCTGGCACGTCTATCCGCTTCTCGTCACCCTCTCGATCTCGCTCACCTTCCAGCGTCTCGCGTACGGGGCCGCGGTGCCCCAGCTGGTCCCGAAGCGGTTCCTGGGGCACGCCAACGGCGTGGTCCAGATGGGCTCCGGCATGGCGCAGCTGCTCGTGCCGCTGATCGCCGTCGGACTGCTGGCGGCGATCGGCCTCGGCGGCATCCTCGCCCTCGACGTCGGCAGCTACGCCGTCGCGGTCACGGCGGTCGCCCTCACCCGCTTTCCGACGCTCATGGGCTGGAAGCGCCGGGAGTCGCTGATCGCGGAGATCCGCGGCGGCGTGCGCCACTCCTGGGGCGATCCCGGTTTCCGTTCCATGCTGCTGTTCTTCATGGCGCTCAACATCTTCCTGTCCCCACTGATGATCATGATCGCCCCCCTCGTCCTGTCCTTCGCGCCGCTGTCCGCGACCGGCACGGTCGCGTTCCTGTCAGGCGTCGGCGCATTCCTCGGCGGGCTCGCGATGACCGCCTGGGGCGGACCCCGGCACCGGCGCATGCGCGGTGTCCTGTTCGCCACTCTCGCGCTCTCAGCATGCTGCTTCATCGTCAGCCTGCGTCCGGCTCTGGCGACCGTGGCGGTCGGCGCCTTCGGCATGGCCCTCACCCTGACGCTGCTCAACGGCATCTACTCGACGATCGTGCAGGTCAAGGTGCCGCAGCGGTTCCACGGCCGGGTCTTCGCCCTCAACACGCTCGTCGCCTGGTCGACCCTCCCGCTGGGCTTCGCCGTCGTCGCACCCGTCACGACCGGGCTGCTCAACCCGATGATGCGCCCGGGAGGAGCCCTGGCCGGAACCGCGGGGGCGGCACTCGGAGTCGGCCCGGGCCGGGGCATCGCGCTGATGTACGCGCTCTTCGCCGTCGCCATCGCTGTGACAGCGCTGATCGGCCTGACCCGCCCCTCGCTGCGGGCCCTCGACGACATGCCGGACGCCCGCCCCGACGATCTCGTCGGTGCTGACCTCCTCGCGACGAGGTCACGCGGGAAGCCGGTGACGGTTCCGGTACCGGAGGCAGCAGACCCGGACGGGACGCTTAAGGATCGGGTGACCGCCGGAGCGGCGACACGCTGATTCCTGAATCAGAGCGTCCCGCTTTTACGGACCCGTTGTCAGCCGCTAGCCTTGATGTCATGACTGCCGGGTCGGCGACGCGCCGCACACAGAACGGGCGCCCGGCCTCTGCTTGATCACCGCGCGGGCGCGAGGCCCGCCTCCGCTGCGAGAAGTGCGAACAGCCACTCGTAGCGGAAGGAGGTGAATTCATGAGTTGGCAGCAGTTCCTCGCCAGTCACCAGGTCGGTGACGTCATCGAGGGTGTGGTGACCAAGGAGGTGCCGTTCGGATCGTTCGTCGAGTCCGACGGCTTCACAGGTCTGGCGCACCAGCAGTCGTGGCCGGTCGGCACGCGGGTCTCGGTCCGGATCCTGGCGATCGACCCCGAGCGGCAGCGGTTCAGCCTGACGGCGGCCTGACCGTGGTCTGATACGGCCTGACACGGCCTGATACGGCCTGATACAGCGCTGATCCGGAAGGGAGAACGGCCCTGCCGGATCAGCGCCGTCGCGCTCAAGTACGCAGTCGGAACCCTCGGAAATCAGCAGTGAACGTCCCGTCGACGAGGTCATGCGCGCGGATGCCGGCGAATGCGCCGGTGAAGCGCAGCTTGCCGCCTGCGTCATCCGACAGGTCGCTGAAGTCGAGGGTTCCGCCCACGGGTACCTCGCGGTCGCCGTCGCGGGTCCAGAAGCGCGCGGCGGCGCCGTCGATCGTCGCGCCGGCGGTGACCGGTTCTCCGGGCGGGACCGCGTGGACGGCCTCGACACGGGCGCCGTCGGGGTTCCGGGCGGTCAGGACCAGTGCCGTGCGGCCCTCGTGCCAGGTCAGGTCCAGACTGAGGTACGCCTCCGTGTTGTACCAGAGCACCAGCCCCGCTGCCTGGGTGAAGGTCGTGGGCTGCGCATCGACGGTCGCCTCCACGCCGGCCTGGTGCTCGGTGATCCGCTGCGCGAGCAAGCTCTGGTCCCAGAGCGATTCCGGGCCGTGCCGTCCGCGAAGCCGGATCCAGCCAGGGCGCGACGTGGTGTCAGCCCACGACGCGTCCGGGTAACCGCGCAGCGTGCTCCACGGCCAGGCCAGGTCGGGCTCGGCGGTATCGATAGCAGAGGGCTGTGAATCAGCCCCGACTGCTTCAGGCACCTCGACGTCAACCGCGGCGTGCCATCCACCCTGCCGAAGCCGGGGCCAACCGTCCGCATCCCACAGGATCGCCTGAATTGCGGTCTCGCGGCCCAGCATGCACCGTGGCCCGTGAACGGTCCGCACCGGCCGCGAAGCCAGGTGTCCCAGGAACCAGTTCCCGTCCGGAGTCTGCACCAACTCGCCGTGACCCGCCTTCTGCAACGCGAGCGTCGGATCGTCCCGCGATGTCAGCAGCGGCTTGTCGTGGAGTTCGTAGGGTCCTGCGATGTCGCGGCTGCGCGCGACCAGGACGCCGTGCTCGAACCCGGTACCGCCCTCGGCGAGCACAAGGTAGAACCAGCCGTCGCGGAACAGGAGTTTCGGCCCCTCGATCAACCTGTCCCCGGGGTCCCGCCGCAGTATCAGCCGTGGGGGGCCGAGGGGCGCCAGCGTGTCGCGATCCAGTTCGGTCAGCACGATGCCGTCGAACCGGTTCCCGCCGGGACGGTGGTCGTTCCGCAGGTTCAGCAGCCACAGCCGGCCGTCGTGGTGGAACAGCGAGGGGTCGAAGCCGGTCCCGCTCACCCGGCGCGGAGTGCTCCAGCCCCCACCCGGGGAAGCGGCGGTGCTGACATAGACCTCCAGATTGAAGTACGGCGTCATCACCGAGCGCACGATCGCGTAGACCACCCAGAACCGCTCGCCGTCCCAGCTCAGCGCGGGAGCCCAGATGCCGCCGGAATCCGGGACGCCGTTCAGCGAACCGCCCGGCACGGCACCCCGCACATGCCCGGCGTACTCCCACGACACCAGATCCCGCGATCGGTGGATCGGGATGGTGGGAAACCACTCGAACGAACTGGTGGCCACGTAGTACCACTCACCGACCCGGATCAGGGAGGGATCCGGCGCGAACCCCCGGATGACCGGGTTTCGCAGCACCCTCACTTGAGGGCGCCCATCGCCACGCCGGACCGCCAGTAGCGGCGCATGGCGATCATCATGAAGGCCAGCGGGATGACGGACAGCAGCGCCCCGGTCAGTACCAGGGTGGTGAAGTCCACTCCGGACTCCATGCGCCGGCCGGTCCAGTCGAACAGTCCCAGGGTCAGCGTCCACTTCTGCTCGCCGCGCAGCATGGTCAGCGGCAGGAAGAAGCTGTTCCAGGTGCCGACGAAGGCCAGCAGGAACACCGTCGCGCCGCCGGTGCTCACCATCCGCAGCACGATGCTGACGAAGATCCGCAGCTCCCCGGCGCCGTCCAGGCGCGCCGCCTCCACCACCTCCCACGGCACGGCCGACTCGGTGTAGACCTTGGCGAGGTAGACGCTGAACGGGTTGACGAAGCACGGCAGCAGGACCGCCCACGGCGTGTCGACCAGGCCGATCTTGGAGAACAGCAGATACAGCGGCAGCGTCAGCATCGCGGTCGGCACCAGGAACGACCCCACGACGAACGCGAACACCACGCTCTTGCCGGGGAACTCGAAGCGCGCCAGACCGTAGCCGGCCGCCATCGCCACCACGGTCCCGCCGAGTGAGCCGACCCCGGCGTACAGGAACGAGTTGGCGACCCAGTGCAGGAAGATGCCGTGGTTGTAGGTGGACACCTGCCGCAGGTTCGCTCCGAGGTGCATGCCGGAGAACCAGAGCCCGTTGGTCTGATAGAGCCCGGCCTGGTCCTTGGTGGAGGCCACGATCAGCCACCAGACCGGGAAGACGCTGTACGCGGAGAACAGCACCAATCCCGCCAGGACGAACCGGTCCGAGCGGCGGCGTCGGCGGCTGCTGAAACCGGACGCCGCCGGGCCGGGCGCGGTCCGGCGGATCGCCGGGCGCTTGTCCGGTGGTGTCGATGCCGGGTCGGTGGTGGGCGTGGTCGGCGTGGTCGGCGTCGTGGGCATCAGGCGGCCTCCCTCGACGTGAAGCGGTAGAAGAGATACGAGGCGGTGCCGAGGATCGCGGCCAGGATCACCGACAGCGCCGCGGCGTAGTCGTAGTTCCCCGCGTTGAACGCCTCGTTGTAGATGACCATGATCGGGGTGAAGCCGGCGGTGACGGTCTGCGGAGTGACATGCCGCAGCAGCATGGGCTCGTTGAAGATCTGCAGCATGCCGATGATGGAGAGCATGCCGGTCAGCACCAGCGCGGGCCGGACCGCCGGGATCTTGACGCTCAGCGCCAGGCGCACCTCGGAGGCTCCGTCCACTCGCGCGGCGTCGAACAGTTCGCGCGGCACAGCCTGCAGAGCCGCGTAGAGGATCAGCATCGTGTAGCCGATACCGTGCCAGGTCAGCAGATTGCCGATGGACGGCCACACCATCGCCGGAGCGAAGAAGTCCCAGGAGAACCCCAGCGTCTTGCCCAGCGGGGTCAACGGCCCGACCAACGGGCTGTAGAGGTTGATCCAGACGATCGCGGCCACGATCCCGGGGATCATGTACGGCACCAGCAGGACCGGCCGGAACCGGGCCGCGGCGCGGGCCGTCACCGAGTCCAGCAGGAGCGCCATCACCAGGCTGAACGTGAGCATCACCGGGATCTGCACGCACGCGAACAGGAACACCCGCCACACCGCGCCCAGGAACGTGCTGTCCGTGAGACCGTGCCCGTAGTTCTTCAGCCCCACGAACTCGGTCGAGGTGCCGCCGAGTCCGAGGCCGGACTGCTGTTCCAGGAACAGGCTCTGGTAGAGGGCGTAGCCGATCGGGATCAGGAACAGGAAGACGAATCCCATCAGGAAGGGGGCGGTGAAAGCCGCACCCTTCCAGCGCAGCGAGCGGACCACGGACTCAGCCCTCGACGTTGATGCCGCGGGACTTCAGGTCGCCCACCGTCCACTGCTGCATGTGCGCCAGCAGATCGGTGACCTTCTGCTGCTTGGTCAGGACCTTGGCCCAGCCGTCGGCCAGCTGCGCGTACATCGCCGTCCAGTCCGGACCGAAGGTCCAGTCGGTCGCCACCGTCCCGATGCTGTCGGCCACCACCTTCTTGGCCGGCTCATAGTTGGGACCCAGCAGCTTGGCGGAGATCGCCCCGTCGATGAACTGCGTGGGGTCGGCCAGGGCCGGCATCAGGCCGGAGCCGGTGGTCGGGTCGGCCATGGTCTTCACGGCGCCGGAGTCGGTCGACATCCACAGCGCGGCTTCGGCGGCCTGGGCCTTCGCCTTGCACTGGGCGGTGACCATCGTGAGGCCAGCGCTGTTGTTGGTGCCGGCCGGGGTCTTCGACGCGTCGCCGCCGAACGTCGGCCACGGCGCGAGCGCCCACTGCCCGTTGGACTTGGTGAAGTTCTTCACCATGCCGCCCATCTGCCAGGTGGAGATCTGCCGGGTGACCGTGCCGGCGTTGTCGTAGTTGCGCTGCACGGCCGCGTAGTCGGCGAAGGACAGCTGGGAGTCGAGATCGTCGTCGACCACCTTCTGGATCACGGCCGCGGCCTTGAGGCTCTGCGGGTCCTGGAAGTCGACCTTCCAGGAGTTGCCGTTGATGCGGTACCAGTGCGCGCCGGCCTGCATGGCCAGGACGACGAGGGTGCTCGGATCCTCGCCGGCGTAGTTCGTGATGTGGATGCCGTGCGGCTTGAGCGCTTCGCCGGCGGCGATGAAGTCGTCCCACGTGGCCGGCGGCTTGAGGCCGTACTGCTGGAAGATGTCAGTCCGGTAGATGGTGAACTGCGGGCCCGAGCTCGTCGGGACGGCGTAGAGCTTGCCCTGGACGCCCGCTCCGGCGAAGGCACCCGCGTTGAACTCGGCCTTGTGCGGCGCGACCCACTGCGTGACGTCCGCCAGCTCACCCTGGGAGACCAGGGTCGTCAGGTTCTCGGCGGTGCCCTGCACCAGGCACGGTTCGTTCCCGGCCTTGAAGGCGTTGTTCAGCTGCTGGAGCGTCGGGTCGCTGCCCTGCATCTTGGTGTACTTGAGCTGGACGTCCTTGTGGCTGGCGTTGAACGCGTCGACCACGGTCGGCAGGCCGTTGTTCCAACCCCAGTAGTCCAGCACGACAGGGCTGCTCGCCGTGCCGGTCTGGCCGCCGGAGCTCTTCGAACTGCCGCATCCGCTGAGCAGGCCGACGCCGACCGCGAACGCGACGGCAGCCCGGAAGGTCCTGGAGATCATGCTGTGTCTCCTGTCTGGACAGGGGTGGTGGTGGAGGGGAGTGGTGGGTGGACGGTGAACCTCGATAGAGACCGGTCTCTAGGACCGTAGAAGAAGCGTGGCGCGTGTCACAAGGTTCCGTTACCGATGCGTTACATTCTTGGCGGCCATTGCGCTGATAGAGCGCTTCGCTCTCGCGGGACGTCGGCTATTGACCCGGTTCGTCGGCGCTCCCTACGGTAGACACCGGTCTCTACTACGTATCCACCGGATCAAAGGACTGCCCGTGCCACCACGTCTGCAGGCGGTGTTCGCCATGAGCCCGGAACACCTGCCCCTGCTCTTCCCCGCGCCGGTCATGGCCCGGCTCAGCGGCCTGGTCGACATCGATCCGCACCTGGTCGTGGCGTCGTTCGGGGCCGGTGCCGAGGCCGGTGCCGGTGCCGGTGCTCAGGCTGGCGACCAGGCTGGCGACCAGGCTGGCGCCGCGCTCGCCGAAGCGGAGCTGTTGATCACCGGCTGGGGCTGCCCGCCGCTGGACGCCGAGGTGCTGCTCGCCGCGCCCCGGCTGACCACCGTGGTGCACGCCGCGGGTTCGGTGAAGCATCTGGCCACGCCGGCGGCGGTGGCGCGCGGGCTGGAGTTCTCCTCCGCGGCGGACGCCAACGCCGTCCCGGTCGCCGAGTACACGGTCGGGGCGATCCTGCTGGCCGGCAAAGGCGTGTTCGCGCTGCGTGAACGCTATCTGCGCCAGCGGGGGTTCGTCATCGCGCAGGTCACCCCGGACGTGGGCAACTTCGGGCGCCGGATCGGGATCGTCGGCGCCTCGCGGATCGGCCGCCGGGTCGTCGACCTGCTGCGCCCCTACGACTTCGACTTGTGTCTGTATGACCCCTATGCGCAGGTGGATGGCGTTCGGCAGGTCGGCTTCGACGAAATGATCGAGTCCTGCGACGTGGTCAGCCTGCACGCGCCGCTGACCGCCGAGACCAAGGGCATGGTCGGCGCGGCCGAGCTGGCCCGGATGCGCGACGGCGGCGTCCTGGTCAACACCGCGCGCGGCGAACTCGTCGACACCGACGCCCTCGTCGAGGAGCTGAAGAGCGGGCGGCTCTCGGCGATCCTCGACGTCACCCACCCCGAGCCGCTGCCGCCGGACTCGATCCTGTTCGATCTGCCCAACGTGTTCCTCACCCCGCACGTCGCCGGTTCTCAGGGCAATGAGCTGGCCCGGCTGGGACTCGCCGCGGTCGCGGAGGTCGAGCGGCTGGCCGGCGGACGTCCGCTGGCGTTCCGGGTGGACCTGGAAACGCTCGCCAGGACCGCGTGAGTCTCGTTGGGTAGCCGACACCCCGCACGCTACTTTGGGGGCGCCGGGCACGGCGCGGCTTTCGCTTCCGACCGGCGCCCCGACGACCGCCGACCAGAAAGGCCCGACGTGGCGAGAAGACCGAGCACCACGGACGGCGAGCGTGCGACGATCCGCGACGTCGCCGCGCGCGCCGGCGTGTCGCCGTCCACCGCCGCCCGCGTCGTCGCCGGGAACTACCCGGTCGCGCAGGCCACGCGGAACAAGGTGCTCAAGGCCATGCGCGAGCTGGACTACGTGCCCAACGCGCAGGCCAGGGCGCTGGCCAAGGGCGGCACGAAGACGGTGGCGTTCATCATGGACGACGTCACCGGACCGTCCTTCGCCTACATCGCCAAGGGCGTCGAGCAGCAGGCCGCCGCCGAGGGCCGGCTGTGCATGGTGTTCAGCTCACACGGCGACCCCGGCCGGGAGCTGGCGATCGTCGAGACGATGCGCGAGCACAGCGCGGACGCGGTGATCCTGGTCGGCGGCGGCTCGCTGGCCGACGCCTACCGGCAGCG
Organism: Catenulispora sp.; assembly: GCA_013362315.1. Lineage (GTDB taxonomy): Bacteria > Actinomycetota > Actinomycetes > Streptomycetales > Catenulisporaceae > Catenulispora. The sequence goes on from JABFWL010000275.1 coordinate 18,026, forward strand.
GATGATCTCCTTCGCGCACGCCCTGGACAAGTCCGGCTCGCGCCTGGTGCTGGCCGGCCGCCCGCCGCTGGACGCGGACGTCCCGACGACCGTGGTCGAGTACGACAACGAAGGGGGCGCCTTCGCCGTCTCCAGCTATCTGCTCTCCCACGGCCACCGCCGGATCGCCTTCATCGGCGCCGACGCCCCGGACGAGGCGCCGAGTACCACCAAGGCGCACCGGTTCGGCGGATTCCTGCGGGCGCACGCGGCGTACGGGGTGACCCACGACCCCGATCTGGTGGTGCCGTCGTCGTTCACCCGCGAGGCCGGGGTCCGCGCCACGAAGCGGCTGCTCGCCGCGGGCCGGGAGTTCACGGCGGTGTTCGCGGGCACCGACATGGTGGCGGCCGGGGTGCTGGCGGCGCTTCGAGAGGCGGGACTGCGGGTTCCCGAGGACGTGTCCGTGGTCGGATACGACGACATCCCGCTGGCCATGGACGTGTGCCCGCCGCTGACCACGGTGCACATCCCGACCGAGGAGATCGGCCGGGCCGCCGTGCGGATGGCGCTGCACCCCGAGGAGCCGCAATACCTGCTGCTGGGGACGCACATCGTGGTCCGGGCGTCGGCCGGGCAGGCGCCTGGGCTGAGCCGGAGCTGAGCCAGAGCTGAGCCGGGGCTGCCGCTGCTCAGCCGGGCCTGAGCCGCACCTGCCGCTGCTGACCGCTGGCCGCGGCATGCCCGGATACGTATAGACACCGGAGTCTAAGAACTCTGCCGATCGGGCGGCCGTCAGCAAACTTTCACGTGCTCGACATATTGCCAGAGCGCTGACACATCCCTACTCTGCCGTAGAGACCGGTCTCTACAACGTACTCGCTAGGCTCTCGCCCGGAGGACGAAATGCGATACCGCTCGCCCCGTTACAAGTCCGCCGCAATCGCCATCTCCAGCGCGCTCGTCATCGCCGCCGCCACTCCGGTCGCCGAGTTCGCCCACGCCGACGATGCCACCGGTATCGCCGCCGCTGCCGCGACGACGTTTCCGTTGCCCACACTCACCACCGCGACCAGCGCCGCCGGCTTCTCCCACCCCGGCATCGGGGTGACGGCCGCGAACCTGCAGTTCGCCCGGGACCAGGTGCTCAAGGGGGTCGATCCGTGGAAGAGCTACTACGCGGCGATGGCCGCGTCGAAGTACGCCTCGCTGACGCTGGTGTCCAAGAACGCCGGGCCGGTGCTCGACCATCCGGCGCTGCCCTCGTTCACCTCGACCAAGACCGAGTCGAAGCTCATCGAGGACTCCTGGGGCGCCTACACCCAGGCCCTGCTGTACTACTTCACCGGGAACAACGTCTACCGGGCCAACGCGATGAAGATCGTGCGGATCTGGAGCAACATGGATCCGACCCAGTACGCCTACTATCCCGACTCGCAGATCCACACCGGAGTCCCGCTCTACCGGCTGCTGTCCGCCGCCGAGCTGCTGCGCGCCACAAGTTCCGATCCCGCGTACACGGCGTACGACCTCGCCTGGCACGACAGCGACGCGGCCAAGCTCACCACGAACCTGATCGACCCGATGCTCAGCGCGGTCGAGTACAAGAACACGAACTACCTGAATCAGCACACGTACCCGCTCATCGGAGCCATCGCAGCATATATCTTCACTGACAACCGCCCCCGCTATGACGAAGCCGTCGAGTGGTACACCGTCAACGCGACCACTACGAAGCCGCAGCAGAACGGCGCCCTCGCTCCGATCTACCCGCTCATCGCCGCCGACGACCCGCTCAACCACTACGGCCACGCCTTCGTCCAGCACCAGGAGATGGGCCGGGACCAGGCGCACGCCGGCGACGACGTGGACAACCTGGCCGGGCTCGCCAGGATCCTGACGGTGCAGGGGACCAAGGTCGACCCGGTGCACGGAACGGTGTCCACCGCGCCGGACGCCGTCGATCCGTACCACTTCCTCGGCGACCGGTTGCTGGCCGGATCCAACGCCTACGCGCGGTTCATGCTCGGCTACGACACCCCGTGGATCGACACCACCGGCGGTCCCGGCGTCATCTCCCCGGGCTACCGCGGCCGACTCAATGCCCTGACCGAAATCAACGAGCTCTACGACACCTACAAGTACACCGAAGGTGTGGACGTCGAGACAGAAGCGCCCTACTTGGCGAAGGCCCACGCGCAGGCGGATGGCCCGTCGTTCTACAACGGCTCCACCACGCTGAGCGACTTCTGGGGCGGCCAAGGCACCGGCATCGACACCGGCCCGGAGTACTGGCTCTCCTTCCCGGCCGCGCTGGCCGGACAGGTGCCGCCGGCCGCGACCGACGCCAACGTACAGGCGGCGCGGAAGGGCCTGGCGTTCGACGCCGGAACTGTGATGACTTCCGACGCGAGCGGCAGCTACGCGGAGATGCACGCCTCGGGCACTGGCACCAACCTCGTGGTCCACGACCTGACCTACAGCAACCGCACCAAGTACGCGCCGGTCGGGCTGCTGATCCGTACCAACAAGCCGGGGATGAAGCTGGCGGTCGCCAAGGACCAGCACACGCCGGCCTTCCGCACCATCACCCTGCCGGACACCGGCGGCCAGTGGCGCTACGTGACCTACGACGTGGCCTTCGCGGCGGTCCACGCCAACCGGGTGGGCGACAACATCGGCTACTACACGGTGACCGGCCCCGACGGCGGCACCGTGGACATCCGGCACGTGAACACGCTCGCCGCCGCGCAGCTGTCCATACCCCAGTTCCCGCAAGGCTTCAGCGCGGACGTCATCGGCGTCACCAAGGAACAGCTCGCCACGTCGTTCGCCGCGACCGACGCCAACCCGCGGGACGTCATCACCTACCGTGCCGAAGGGCTGCCGGCCGGCGCCGCCCTGGACCCGGCGACCGGCACCCTCACCTGGACGCCGACCCAGCCGCAGAACGGCACCCACCACTTCACCGTCGTGGCCGACAACGGAACCGTCGCCACCACCCTGGACGTCACCGTGCACGCCGAGCCCAACCGCGAGCAGGCCTACCGCGAGGCGCTGACCGGCTACGACCCGAAGCAGACCTACACCACCCCCACGCTGGCCGCTTTCACCACCGAATCAGACCACGTCCAGGCGACGCTCCACACCGCGACCGACGCGGACTTCCTGGCCTCGCTGGTGCAGCTCCAAGCAGCGGCGGCCAGCCTGCAACTGCTGAACCCGCTGCTGCCGGACGGCACCCTCGCCTTCCCGCCGCTCGTGACCTCCAACCTCACCCCGCTCAACATCTCCAACCTCGTCGACAGCGACTTCAACACCACCGCCGGCGACCTGCTCGCGCCCTTCTGGATCGACTTCGGCGCCGGCTTCAAGGTCACCCCCTCGGCCTTCGGCCTCCAGGCCCGCTACAACTTCGCCAACCGCTCCCAAGGCGCGAACGTCTACGGCTCCAACGACGGAACGACCTGGACACTGCTCACCTCGCGCGAGACGACGAACACCACCTCCGAGAACTACGCCATGGAGACCATCCCGGTCCTGCCGTCCGTGCGGGGAATGGCGTTCCGCTACTTCAAGGTCCAGGTCGACGACCCGGGCGTCCCGACCGACCCGGCCTACCCCGGCATCTCGTCGTTCAGCGAGCTGCGCATCGACGGTGTGCGTGGCGAGGTGTCGTGAGTGGGATGTATCGCGATCGCGCAGTGCAGCAGCAGCGCGGCACGCCTGGCCGGGTCGTCCACGTGGCCATAGTCAAGGGCGACAGTCAAAGGCGCCTCCGGCGGCGCCTCCGGCGGGGGCCTCGCTCTGGGAAGGGGGCGCCGCACATTGGCGGGGCGCCTTGGGCTGTTGGTCGCCTTGTCCTGGTCTCCCCGTCGCGTCGG
>JABFWL010000408.1 GCA_013362315.1 Catenulispora sp.
CCGGCTGGAGGACGAGACCCGGGCCCTGGCCGAGGAGGTGGCGCTGATCCGCGCCGAACTGCGGGACGTCAAGGAAGAGCAGGCCGAGCTGCGTGCCCGGCTGGAGCGCGGCGGCGCGGCGTTGAACGCGCCGTCGAACGGCGCGCCGAACAGCGCCCCGGCCTCCGGTCCGAACGGCCGCCCCGTCCCCATCGTCGCCCAGCGCGACGGGAAGGCGGCCGTCGGTGAACGCTGAGCAACGGGTCCTGATCATCATCCCGGCCTGGAACGAGGCCGGATCGATAGCGGACGTCATCGCCGAGATCCACGACGAGCTGCCGGCCTACGACGTGCTGGTGGTCAACGACGGCTCGACCGACGAGACCGAACGCGTGGCCCTGGCCGCCGGCGCCCGCGTGGTGTCGCTGCCCTACAACCTCGGCGTCGGCGGCGCCATGCGCCTCGGCTACCGCTACGCCGACGAGAACGACTACGACATCGCCATCCAGATCGACGCCGACGGGCAGCACGACCCGCGCTACGTCCCCAAGCTGATCGACGCCCTCGGCGAGTCGGCGGTGGTGATCGGCGCGCGCTTCGCCGGCGAGGGCGACTACCAGGTGCGCGGCCCCCGGCGCTGGGCCATGGGCCTGCTGTCGCGGGTGCTGTCGCGGATGGCGAAGACCACGCTGAACGACACCACGTCGGGCTTCCGGGCCTGTAACCGCGACATCATCCGGCTGTTCGCGCAGTGGTATCCGGTCGAGTATCTGGGTGACACGGTCGAGACGCTGGTGCGGGTGATCCGGCTGGGCCACCCGGTGTCGCAGATCCCAGTGGCGATGCGCCCCAGAGCAGCCGGCATGCCCAGCAACTCGCCGGTCAAGGCGATGATCTACTTGGGCCGGGCGATGATCACGCTGTTGCTCGCCGTGAACCGGCGTTAACCCAACCGGCATTTGATAGCTTGACGTATCCCTGACCCGTGAGGCCTGAATCACACCCATGACGACCATCGACATCATGCTCCCGTACTACGGCGACGTGGCTCTGATGCAGACCGCGGTCCGGAGCGTCATCGCCCAGTCCGACCCGGACTGGCGGCTGACGGTCGTCGACGACGGTAAGGAGCCGGGCGTCCCGGAATGGTTCGCCGCCCTGGACGACCCGCGCGTGAGCTACCAGCGCAACGAGCAGAACCTGGGCGCCACCGGCAACTACAAGAAGTGCCTGAGCCTCGTCGAAGCCGACTACATGGTGATGATGGGCACCGACGACATCATGCTGCCCGGCTACGTCGCCGAGATCCGCCGGATCGTCAAGGAGCACCCGGGCGTCGGCATCATCCAGCCTGGCGTGCAGGTCATCGACGGCGCCGGGCGGGTCGTCAGCACGCTGGCCGACCAGGTCAAGGCCCGGATCTACCTGCCGCGCTTCACCGGCACCACGCTGCTCGGCGGCGAGGAGCTGGCCGCGAGCCTGCTGCGCGGCTGCTGGTTCTACTTCCCGTCGCTGTGCTGGCGCTCGGCGGCGATCAAGGGCGCCAGCTTCCGCGACGACCTCGACATCATCCAGGACCTGGCGCTGGTCATCGACCTCATCGAGGCCGGCGAGACCATGGCGCTGTCCGACGAGCTGGTGTTCCAGTACCGGCGGCACGCCGCCAGCTACAGCGCCGCCGAGGCGATGGCCGGCAAGCGGTTCGCCGAGGCGCGGCGCTACTTCGTCGGCGCCGCCGCGCAGATGGAGGCGCTGGGCTGGCCCCGGGCCGCCAAGGCGGCCCGCCGCTACACCGCCTCGCGGCTGCACGCCGTGACGCTGCTGCCCGCGGCGCTGAAGGCCCGGTCCGCTCCCGGCGTGAAGAACCTGGCCCGGCACGCCTTCCTGCCGGCGCCGCGTCCGGAGCAGGCGCCGCGCCCGGACCGTCCGGAGCGGGCGGAGCTGAAGCGATGACGAGGGACCCGCTCACCGTCGCCGTCCTGGGCGGCACCGGCTTCGTCGGCAAGGCCGTCGGCAAAGCCCTGATGGAGCGCGGCCAGTCGGTCCTCGCCGTCGCCCGCACCCCGCGCCCGGTCCCCTCCGGCGCCCGGTTCCTGCCGCTGGACCTGGCCGCCGCGCGCCCCGAGGAACTGGCCGCGGTGCTGCGCGCGCACCGCGTCGGCGCGGTGGTGAACGCGGCCGGCGGGATGTGGGGGCTGACCGAGGCGCAGATGGTCGACGCCAACGTCACCCTGGTCGCGCACCTGCTGGAGGCGGTCGCCGCGCTGCCTGAGCCGGTGCGGGTGGTGCAGCTGGGCAGCGTGCACGAGTACGGTCTGGCCCCGCTCGGCACCTCGATGACCGAGACCTACGTGCCCGAGCCCGTGATGTCCTACGGCAAGCTGAAGCTGGAGTGCTCGAACCTGGTGCTCGACGCGGCGGCGCGCGGCGCCGTCGACGGCGTGGTGCTGCGGATCGGCAACGTGGTCGGCGCCGGCCAGCCGGGCCACAGCCTGCTCGGCGTGGTCGCCGACCGGCTGCTCGCGGCCCGCGCCGCCGGCCATGCCGACCTCACCCTCGGCGCCCTGGTCTCGCTGCGCGACTTCCTGCCGCTCAGCGACGCCGCCGAGGCGGTGGCCGCCGCGGTCACCGTTCCGGCCGCGGCCGGCGAGGTGGTCAACATCGGCACCGGCCGCGCGCACAACGCCCGCCAGCTCGTCACGATGCTGATAGCCGCCAGCGGCATCCCGACCACCCTGACCGAGTCCGAGGCCGCCGGCCCCGAGACCGACTGGCAGCAGATGGGCATCGCCAAGGCGGCCCGGCTCCTGGGCTGGACGCCGCGCCGCACCCTCGCCGACGCGATCGCCGACCTCTGGGCGGCCGCCGTCGCCGAGGCGGACTCGGGCCCGGGCCGGTAGCCGTGGCGGCGACGCAGGACCCGATGCTGTCGGGTCCGGTAGCCGGTACCGGCACCCGGCTGCCGGCGTGGACCCGCGTCGGCTACCGGGGCACCCTGGCCGAGGTTTTCTCGGGCCGCGACAACGGTGTCGGCTTCCTGCGCTTCGCTCTGGCGATGTCGGTCGTGGTGTCGCACAGCGGAATACTCGGCTTCGGCCGTCCGGACCTGCTCGGCGAGCAGTTCCGCAACCAGCAGGCGCTCGGCGGGCTGGCCGTCGCAGGGTTCTTCATCCTGTCCGGCATGCTCATCACCCGCAGCGCGCGGCGTACGACCTTCGGCCGCTTCTGCTGGCATCGGGCGCTGCGCATCTTCCCCGGCTTGTGGGTGTGTCTCGCGGTCACCGCCTTCGGGGTGGCGCCGCTGATCGCCTATCACGAGTGGGGCACGCTGCACGGCTTCTTCGCCCGCGACAGCGGACCGTTCGGCTACGTGAGCAACAACATGTGGACCGGCATCCGCCAGTCCGGCATCCACGACCTGCTCGCCAGCACCACCCCCTGGGGCCGGCTGACCAGGGCCAGCGCCTTCGACGGCGCGCTGTGGTCGCTGTGCTACGAGCTGCTGTGTTACATGGTGGTCGGCATCCTGCTGGTCTCCGGTGTGCTGCGCACCGCCCGGCGGCTGGTGCCGCTGCTCGCGGCACTTCTGTATGTCCGGATCTTGATGGACTTCCGCTTCTCCCACGGCTGGGGCGGCGGGGTGATGGCGCACTATGACCGCTTCGAAACCACGCTGTTCGGCACCATCGATCTGCGCTGGGTGGTCTACCTCGGCTTCCTGTTCCTCGCCGCGGGCGCCATGGAGCTCTACAAGGAGCGAATACCGATCCACGACGGCCTCGGAGTGGCCGCGCTTGCGATCTGCCTGGGCACCCTGCTGTTCGGCGGCTGGTTCGCCATCGGCTATCCGGTCCTGGCGTATGTGATGGTCTGGGCCGCCTGCCGGCTGCCGCGCCGCCTGCACTGGGTCGGGCGCAAGAACGACTACTCCTACGGCATCTACATATACGGCCTCGTCGGCCAGCAGGTGCTGGCCAGCTTCGGCTGGAACCGCTGGGGCTACTGGCCGTATCTGGCGCTGTCGGTCAGCCTGGCCTGGACCGCCGCGTTCCTGTCGTGGCACCTGGTCGAGAAACACTTCCTGAAACTGAAGAACTGGACGCCGGCACGGCCGGTACGGCCCACGCGGTGGGTGCGGGTACGGCGGGCTGCGGGGGCGGATGGGGGCGCTTCTGCCGGTGTCGGCGTCGGTGTCGGAATCGGGGTCGTGGTCCCGGAGCCGAGTTCCGAGCCCGCCGCGGCGCCCGCTGTCTGAGCCGCCTGCTTTTAGCCGCCTACTGTTCGAGCCGCCTGAGAGGACGCGCAGTGAGAATCGCCGCCGTTGTGACGGCCTACCACCCCGACGACCGGCTGCTCGCCGTGGTCGACTCGGTGCAGGGCGCCTGCGCCCAGACGATCGTGGTGGACAACACCCCGGACGGCGCCCCGTCCACCGCCGACGCGATCACCGCCGAGACCGCCACCGTGCTGCGCCCCGGCGTGAACCGCGGTCTGGCGCACGCCCTGAACCTGGGCGTCTCCCGGCTCGCCCGCGACACCGAGGCGGTCGTCTTCCTGGACCAGGACTCGGTCCTGGCCCCCGACGTCGTCCCGCGCCTGGCCGAGCACCTGGCCGATCCGGCTGTCGGCGTCGCGACCCCGGCGCCCTGGGACACCGTCCACGAACGCTTCTACGAGACCTTCTCCGGCCGCCACGGCGACGTCGCCGACCGCGCCATCGCCATCACTTCAGGCATGCTCATCCGGCGGTCCCTGCTGGAGCAGGTCGGCGAGTTCCGCGAGGATTTCTTCGTCGACTACGCCGACCTGGAGTACTCGCTGCGGGTGCGGCGCACCGGTGCGCGGATCGTGCAGGACAAGCGCCTGAAGCTGCCGCACTCGATCGGCGAACGGCGTACCCACAAGTTCCTGGGGCTGCGCGTCGCGGTGACGCACAAGGCGGCTTGGCGGGATTACTGGCAGGTTCGCAACGGGCTGATCACCATTCGGGAGCAGGCTCGGTTTTCGCCGGCCTGGGCCGCCACGGCGGCGCTGTACTTGGGGCGCGCGGCGGTGCAGGCAGTGCTGTTTGAGGACGATCGGCCGGCGCATGCTCGTGCGGTGGCGCGGGGGGTGCGGGACGCGGTGACACGGGAGCACAGTTTGAAGTACTTGCCGTCGGGGGCTGAGTTGACGGTGTGGCGGCGGGATAAGCACAAGAAGCGGTCGTAGGGCGCTGCTTGCGCAGACTTTAGTGCTGTGGAAGCAGCACGTTCTTCTGAGCTCGGGCTACGGCCCTGGTGTCGAGTGCGCCCAGGGCTTTCGCGTCGATCTCGGGGAGCGGGCTGCCTAGTTCGGCGCGGGTTCGGAGATATAGCCGCACGGTCAGTGTCGGGGCGTCCTCGGGGTCGATGACAGCATCCGGGTTCAGGCGCGGGTCGGCGCGGTGGAACCAGACTGTCTGCAACATCGCCTTCTGCCGTTCGAAGGTCCGGTTGCGGTGGTCGATCGCGTTGTTGAGAGTCAGCGCTCCGCAGAAGCAGCTCACGGCTGCGGCGACGGCGACCAGTTCCACTCGACGCGGCCGCCAGGACACGTTGCGCAGCGCCTCGGCGAGGATGGGGAGAGTGAACACCGCTGCGATGTAGACGTAGCGGGAGGCGCCTGCGAGGGCTGTGCCGAACTGCGCTCGGACCAGGCCGGTGGCGCTGAACTGGGCGATTACGCCGACGCCGAGGGCGATCGCCAGCGCTGCGTCTCTGCCGCGACGGCAAACGTAGGCGAAGACGGCGACGAAGAGCGCGAAACCGATCCAGGCTTGGTGCCAGTCCAGGCCCACGAGTCCGGCGACCCCTGCGCCTAGTCCGGTTGGGACGAAGGTCAGGAGGCCGGCGGCGGCGTGGAGTGAGAGGGGGGAGCGGGCGATGTCGGCGTGCTTCGCGCCGTAGAGGGGGTACCAGATCGCGTAGGCGGCGATGGGTGGCGCGAGTGTTGCGGCCAGGGTGCGGAAGCCGGGGGAGCGCAGAAGGAGCAGAACCGCTGCTGCGGCGACGAAGAACAGTCCTTCGCCTGACGATGCTAGAGAGAGCACCAGCGCGGCCGAGGCGCTGGCCGACGACCAGTTCGCTCGTGGCTCGTCAAGGAGCAGGAGCGCTGTGAGGCCGAAAAACACTGAGCAGGAGAAGCCGATCTGGAACGCCCAGATGAAGTCGTCCGAGCCTCGGCCGAGGACCAGGAGGATCGCGGCCGCCCCGATGCCGAGGGCGTCGCCGCATCGGCGGCGGACTAGCAGGAACAGTAGGAATGCGTTCGCACTGTGGAGAAGCAGAAGCGTGGCGCTGAAGGGCAGGTAGCTGTGCATGCCGTTCAGCCCGAGCAGTAGACGGTAGACCACCATGGGGACCGTCGACCAGTGCTCTTGGTGCGGTACGAAGTAGTCGCTGAACCGCCAGTGTTCGGCTCTATCGACGAAGTCCCATTCGTCGTAGTAGAAGTCGAGCTTGCGGACCGAGTAAAGCAGCACCACGAATGTCGCCGCGCACATGCTCAGGACGATTTGGGCGGCGTACCTGAACCGAACGACGGCGAAGGTGGTGAAGGGGGTCACGGTCTCAGTTCGAAGAAGTCATTCCGGTGGCGCACTAGATCACAGGGTACCGTCATGGACCACGTGGCGAAGGCTGGCGCCACGGTGATTGGCACTTGGTGCACGGA
>JABFWL010000336.1 GCA_013362315.1 Catenulispora sp.
GCACCGGGAGGCGGCATCCGGCCTGGCCGCCGTGCGCGAGCGCCTGCTCGCCGGCGGCATGGTCGAGCACAGTTTGTTCATGCCGACTTTCGGCGACTACATCGAAGCCCTGATCCGGCTCGGCGACTGCGCCCGGGCCCGTGCGGAGGTCGCCGAGGAGCTGCCGCGCGCCGAAAGCGGCGCTCTGCCGGCCTCGCTGGCCGTCGTCTACCGCTGCCAGGCGCAGGTACTGCCGCCCGGAGAGGCCGCGGCCTGGTTCGACCGGGCGCTGGCCGCGCACGCCGACTCCGTCGACGCCTTCGAACAAGCCCGCACCGGGCTCGCTTACGGCCGGTTCCTGCGCGAGCACGACAAGCCGGCCGCGGCCGGCCGGCTGCTGGGGGCGGCGGCGACGGCGTTCACCGCGATGGGGGCGGAACCGTGGCTGGAGGAGACAGACACCGAACTGGACCTGCTGGCCCTCCCGGCGGAGCTGTCCGGGGCGCGCCTGGCCACGCAGGAACGGCGCGTCATGCGCCTGGCCGCGGAGGGTGCGACGAACGACCAGATCTCCGAGGCGCTGGGCATCGCCCCGCGGACGGTGGATCAGTACCTGGAGCAGGTGTTCGACAAGCTGGGCGTGCACCGGCGCTCGGAACTGGCCGGTCTGCTCCAGAAGGAGCCGGGACGGTAGCCGTCGGCGGAGCGGCCGAAAGTTCTTCCCTCACCCGCTCAGCCATGAGATCTGCCGGATCTTGTTCATCGCGTCCAGGGCCGCGACTTTGTAGGATTCCGCCAGCGTCGGGTAGTTGAAGACCGCGTCGACGAGGTAGTCCACGGTGCCGCCGCAACCCATGACGGCTTGGCCGATGTGGATGAGTTCGGTGGCTCCGGTGCCGAAGACGTGGACGCCGAGCAGGGAGCGGTCTTCGGGGGAGACCAGGAGCTTGAGGACGCCGTACGAGTCGCCGATGATCTGGCCGCGGGCTAGTTCGCGGTAGCGGGAGACGCCCACTTCGAAGGGGATCTTGGCCGCGGTGAGTTCGTCCTCGGTGCGTCCCAGGAAGCTGATTTCGGGGATCGTGTAGATGCCGATCGGCTGCAGGGGCGAGATCGTTCGCGCGGGTTCTCCGCAGGCATGGTGGGCCGCCAGGCGGCCTTGTTCCATCGAGGTCGCCGCGAGGGCGGGGAAGCCGATGACGTCGCCGACCGCGTAGATGTGCGGGACCGACGTGCGGAAGTACTCGTCGACGGTGATGCGGCCGCGGTCGTCGGCGCTGAGGCCGGCGTTCTCCAGTCGCAGGCCCGCGGTCATGCCTTGGCGCCCCGCCGAGTACATGACCACCTGGGCGGGGATCTTCTTCCCACTCTCCAGGACGGCGAGCGCGCCGCGCGGATGTCTCTCGACCGCCGCGACGGTCTCGCCGAAGCGGAAGGTCACCGCGAGGTCGCGCAGGTGGTACTTCAGCGCCTCGACGACTTCGACGTCGCAGAACTCGAGCATGCGGGGCCGGGACTCGACCACGGTGACCTTGCTGCCGAGGGCGGCGAACATCGAGGCGTACTCGATGCCGATCACCCCCGCGCCGACGACGACCATGCTCTGCGGGACGCGGTCGAGGTCGAGGATGCCGTCGGAGTCGACGATCGTCGCGTCGTCGAACTCCACCGCCGCCGGCCGGGCCGGAGTGGTTCCGGTGGCGATGACGATGTGGTCCGCGGTGATGAGCGTCGCCCGGCCCGTGCCGTCCGCCACCTCGACGGTGTGATCGTCGACGAACGAGCCCAGACCCGGCAGGAGGGCGACCTGGTTGCGGGAGAGCTGGCTGCGGATCACCTCGATCTCCCGGCCGACGACATGCTGGGTGCGGGCGAGCAGGTCGGCGATCGTGATCTCGTCCTTGACCCGGTAGCTCTGCCCGTACATCTCCCGCTGGTTCAGCCCGGTCAGGTACAGGACCGCCTCGCGCAGCGTCTTCGACGGGATGGTCCCGGTGTTGATGCAGACGCCGCCGATCATGTCCCGGCGCTCGACCACCGCCGCCCGGTGTCCGAGCTTGGCCGTGGCTATCGCGGCCTTCTGCCCTCCGGGGCCGGACCCCAGGACCAGCACGTCGTAGTCGTACACAGTCGTCAGTGTGCCAGCGCGACCCAACAGATCGAAGGCTTCTATGTTAATTCGAGTGCGTCCTTCCGGCCGGGGTCGCTGGCACGGCCGTCGGCAGCGCGGGCGTTACTCGGGACCGTGGCTCGGCGGGCACGCCGGGCACGCCGGGCGCACCCCGATCGCCTCGGCCCCTTGTTCTCTCAGGGTTTCGACGCGATCGTGGATCCGGGACGTGGTCGAGGTCAGGACCGGACGCGTGCCCTGCGCAGCCAGTCGTGCCGCGCAGGCGAATCCGATGCCTTCGGCGGAGCCGGTTCCGGTGATGACGGCTACCTGTGGCGGGGTTCGATGATGGTTGCCGGTGTCGTTCACGGTTGGTGCGCTCTCTTCGATCCGAAGGCTTGGTCCGCCGGTTGCCGGGTTCAGCCCACGTCCCAGGCGAACCGGTGTGTGTGGATCCCGAAGTAGGGGAAGGCCTGGATGCGCTCGACTCCGTCGATCGCGCGCACCACGTCGTTGATGAAGTCGAGCAGATCGCGCGGCTGGCGGCACACGACCTCGGCGAACAGGTCGAAGCCGCCGGAGGTCAGCACGCTGTAGACGACCTCCTCGCGGTGGCCGAGTGCGTCGGCCACCGCGCGCGCGTCCCCGTGAACGGTGATGCCGAGCAGTGCCATCGCCTGACCGCCCATGGCCATCGGGTCGGTGACGCCGACGACCTGGACGACTTTCGTGTCGATCAGCCGCTGGAGGCGTTGGCGGGCGGCGGACGGTGACAGTCCCACCTTCGGTCCGAGGTCGGCGTACGGCACCCGGCCGTCGGTCTGCAGTTCCCGCAAGATGGCCCGGTCGATGTCGTCCATGGCTCTCAGCCTGCCAGTTCGTCCAGCGCCGCGGTGAACAGCGCCGTGTGCGCGTCGACGTCGGCCTCGGTCGTGTCCGGGCACATCAGGGCCATGTTGTGGAACGGGGTCAGCAGCACGCCGCGGTTGGCCAGGTACAGGTGCAGGAAGTCCTCCAGGGCCGCGTCGGCGCAGGCCGCCGACTCGGTGCCGGTGCGGGGCGCGGGGTCGGCGAAGCGGTATTCCGAACGCGCGCCCAGCCGGCTGACCGACCACGGCAGGCCGTGCGCGGCGATCTGGTCCCGGACGCCGTCGTGGAAACGCTCGGACAGGGCGCACATCCGGTCGAACGCATCGTCGGTGAGCACGTGCTCGAGCGTGGCGCGGGTGGCCGCGATCGACAGGGCGTTGCCGGCCAGCGTCCCGCCGACGCCGCCCATGTCCACGAGGTCCAGGTCGTCGCGGCCGAGAAGGCGGTCGGCGAGCTCGGCGGACAGGCCGTACCCGCCGGCCGGGACGCCGCCGCCGATCGCCTTGCCGATGGTGAGGATGTCCGGGCTCAGGCCCCACAGCGCGGTCGCCCCGCCCGGCCCGGCCGAGAACGTGTGCGTCTCGTCGTTGATCAGCAGAGTGCCGTAGCGCCGGGTCAGTTCCCTGACCCCGTCCAGATAACCCGGCTCGGGCAGAACGATGCCGATGTTGGTGAGGGCCGGTTCCATCAGGACGGCCGCGACGTCGCCGAACGCCAGCTCCCGTTCCAGCCCCTCCAGATCGTTGAACTCCGCGACCCGGCTGGTGACCGTCACGTCGCAGGGCGCGCCCACGTTGCCCGGACGCGCGACGCCGGTGCCGTCCGGCCCGACGACGATCAGCGACTCGTCGACGCTGCCGTGGTAGCTGTAGCTGTTCACCAGGATCTTCGACCGCCCGGTAACGGCGCGCGCCAGACGGATCGCCCAGCGGTTGGCATCGGTGGCGGTCAGCGAGAACGACCACCGCGGCAGCCCGAACCTTCGCGTCAGCTCCGCGCCGACCCACTCCGCGTCCTCGGTGGGCAGCATCGCGGTCGCGCCGCCCTGGACGCGGTACCGCTGCTCGATCGCCTCGGCGACGGCTTGGGGGGAATGACCGGCCATCGCCCCGGTGTCACCGAGACAGAAGTCGACATACCCATGGCCGTCGATGTCGGTGACACGAGCACCGCGCGCGCCCTGGAGGTAGAGCGGGAACGGTCCGGCGTTCTTGTTCATCCACGTCATCGGCACCCGCCCGAACAGGTGCTCGGCACGCTGGTAGGCAGCTTGCGAACGAGGGTTGGCGGTGGTGGCGGCGACTTGTTCGCGGGCAAGGAGGCCGGCGAGGTGTTCACGATCGACAGTGGTGGACAAGACGGACCTCCTGATTGGCTGATGGCGCGAAGCTAACATCGAATCGAGCGTCAAGACAAGGCTGAACGCTCGAATCAGCTGTGGAGGCAAAGGAATCCTTCGTAGGGTTGGTGGTGATCCGAAACATCGGCTTGGCTATCGGATCCGTCGCGACGGCCAGCCGGAGGAAGGACTCCGACTGCTCGAGCGCCGCGTCGAAGACCGCTGTCCGTTCCGGACCCACGCTCGCCCGAGGAGCGGCGGTCCGAAGGCCGCGGAGCCGTTGTCATGACAGCACCTAGGTGCTTCCCTCCACTCCGGAGTTTCGCAAGCACCCATAGTCGGCGGACTCCTACTGAGCTGCCTGCAGCATCACGCCAGCGTTACGGTCCAGCCGCGGCCGACGGCCTCGCCGATCTCGGACCGGCTCTGGCGCGGCGGTCCTGTTTCGGCTGAGGATGGGTCACGACAGAGTCCTGTTTCGCTGGTCCCCACAGGCCGGTATCGCCGAGGAGGATGCGAGTCATGAGCGACGAAGGGTTCCAGCGGGATGCCGCCGGGTCGGCGGCTGCGGCGATGCCCGGCACTGCACCCGATACGACGCCGGAGACGTCGCCCGTCGTAGCTGAGCGGATATCCGTGGCCTTCTCGGGCGAAGGGTCCGGCCGTGGCGAGCTGACCTGGGGCCAGCGCTCGATCTGGTCGGCGATGCGGCGCCAGGGCTGGCTGAACCTCGGCGGCCGCATCCCGTTGCCGCCGGGCACGACGGTCCAGGACCGCGTCGACGAACTCAGCTTCATGATGGGTCGCTTCCAGTCGTTGCGGACCCGGTTGCGCTTCGACGCCGACGGCCGGCCAACCCAGGAACTGTCGGCGTCCGGCGAGATCACGCTCGAGGTCTACGACGTCGCCGCCGGACAGGACCCGGCCGCCGTGGCCGCCGCGGTCGAAACCAGATATCTCACGACCCCGCGCGACTTCGTGAACGAATGGCCCCTGCGGATGGGTGTGGTCCGCCACGACGGCGTGCCGGTGTTTCTGGTCGTCATCACCTGCCACCTGGTGACCGACGGCGCGGGCATGGTGGTGCTCTCTCGCGAGACGCAGGAGCGGGCGTCGGAGCCGGTGACGGGGGCGCAGAGTCTTGAGTTGGCGAGATGGCAGGCTTCGCCCGCCGGCCGGCGCCAGAGCGCCGTCGCCCTCCAGCGGCTGGAGCGGACCATGCGATCGGTGGTCCCGCGCCGGCTGCCGGCGTCCGACGACCCGCGCGAGCCGCGGCACTGGACCGGACGGCTGGACTCGCCGGCACTGGCGGCGGCGCTGCCGGCGGTCAGCGAGCGTACGGGGGCTGATTCGTCCTCGATCCTGATGGCCCTGTTCGCGATCGCGGTGAGCCGCCGGGGTCTGCTACGGCCCGCGGTGATCCGGCCGCTGGTGAGCAACCGCTTCCGCCCCGGGATGGCGAACGGGGTCCTCAACCTCGTGCAGAGCGGGATGTGCGTGTTCGACGTCGCCGACCGGACCGTCGACGACGTGGTCCGGCAAGCGCGCCGCTCCTTCATCGCCGCGAACAAGCACGCCTACTTCGACCCCGACGGCGAACTCGCCCTGACCGAGCGGATCGCCGCGGAGCAGGGCCCCGACGCCGAACGCTGGTCGACATACACCTGGGGTTTCTTCAACGACCGGCGGCGCAGCGCGCGCGCCGAGTCCGCGGAGCTGCTGACCCCGGAACTCGCCGAGAAACTCCGCAACGCCACGACCTTCCAGTGGACGCAGAAAAAACAGAACCCTTACGAGCCGCTATTCCTGCACCTTGAGGAAGAAGGCGGCAGCCTCCAACTGATCGTCGCGGCGGATACCCACTACGTCTCGCCGGCGGACAACGAAGGTCTGGCACGCGACATCGAAGCGCTGGGCATCGCCGCGGCGTTCGACGACACCCTCAGCACCGGCGTGACAGGTGACAGCTGAGTCTTCCGGTCCTGTCGGGACACCATGGCCAGTCCGGCCGCTATAGCGTTGATGAACTTATGCGCGGCTGAGGAGCCGGGCGAGGTTGACGCCTGCTCCAGGGAACCACTGGCTCCCGGGACATATATGCCTGCCTTCATCCGCCCGGCGGCCGTCGAACAGGACCCGGAGCCGGTCAGCGCGGCCTGAGACGAAAACGGCAGCCACCGCGAAGTCGCGGCACCGAAAGCGACCCGCTCCCATTGAGCGCATCGGCGCCGAACGCCGTCGTACTCCGGTAAGCCACCTCGATCTCCTCGATCTCCTCGATCTCCTCGATCTCCTCGATCTCCTCGATCTCCTCGATCTCCTCGATCTCCTCGATCTCCTCGATCT
>JABFWL010000630.1 GCA_013362315.1 Catenulispora sp.
CCGGCGCGGCGGGGGTGTTCCGGCAGCTGCCGGCCGAGCTCGCGACGTTCACAGGCCGGCACGAGCAGGTGGCCGCGCTGCTGGCGCTGGCGGACGCGGCGGAGGGTGGGCCGCAGGCCGGAGCGGACAGCGAGGACGGAACCGTCGTCGTCGCCGCGATCGAGGGCATGGCCGGCGTCGGCAAGACCCAGCTCGCCATCCGCGCGGCGCACGAGCTGGTCCGGGCCGGCCGCTGCACCGACGTGCAGCTCTACGTGAACCTGCGCGGCTTCGACGCCGAGGCGGAGCCCGCGGACCCGGCCGAGGTCCTGGACTCCTTCCTGCGCCAGCTGGAGGTCCCGGTCCGGCAGATCCCGGCCGGCCGGGCCGAGCGCGCCGCCATGTTCCGGGACCGGATCGCCGGGCGCCGGGCGTTGCTGGTACTCGACAACGCCGCCGACGAGGCGCAGGTCGCGGACCTCATCCCGGCCGGCCCGCAGTGCCTGGTGCTGGTCACCAGCCGCCGCAGCCTGGCCGGCCTGGACGGCGCGCATCCGGTCCGGCTGGACGTCTTCCCGCCCGGCGAGGCGCTGGAGCTGCTGGGCCGGGTCGTGGGGCCGGGCCGGGTGGCGGCCGAGCCGGCGGCGGCCGAGGAGGTGGTTCGGCGCTGCGGCCTGCTGCCACTCGCGGTCTCGCTGGCCGCCGCCCGGCTGCGCTCGCGCCCGGTCTGGAGCCTGGCCCGCTTGGCCGCCTATCTGCGGGACAGCGGCCTGGACGCGGTCCGGGCCGGCGGCCGCGAGCTGCGGCCGGTGTTCGACCTGTCCTACCGCGACCTGCCGGCGCCGGCCGCGCGCGCCTTCCGCCTGATGAGCCTGCATCCCGGGCGCCGGCTGCCGGCCGGCGCGGTGGCGGCGCTGGCCGGCACCTCGGAGGCGGAAGCGCAGGCGCTGCTGGAGGCGCTGGTCGACGAGAACCTGGTCGAGCAGCGCACCGCCGACCGCTACGAGCTCCACGACCTGCTGCACGCCTACGCCGTCGAACGGGCCGAGGCCGAGGCGGCGGGCCGGGACGGCCGGCTGGATCGCGCGGCGGCGTACGACCGACTGCTGTCCTGGTACCTGCACACCGCCGAGAACGTCTCGCGCGCGGTGGAGACCCGCCGCCTGCTGCCGACGGTCCCGCAGCGGCCCGGCGAGCCGGAGCCGCCGCGCTTCGCCACCGCGCTGGAGGCGATGGCCTGGTACGACGCCGAGCGCGGGAACCTCGGCGCGGTCATCGACTGTGCCGCCCGGACCGGTCGGCACGAGATCGCGCTGCGCCTGCCGATCACCCTGCTGGGCTGCTACCAGCTGCGCAAGGACTGGCCGCGCTGGCGCGCCGGCTACGAGACCGGTCTGGCCAGCGCCCGCGCCGCCGCGGACCGGGTCGCCGAGAGCCGGCTGCTGAACGGCCTGGGCCTGGCGTTGTTCGACGTCCGCGACTTCGCGGTCGCGATCGGCGTGTTCGGCCAGGCGCTGGCGCTCGCCGAGGAGTTCGGCGACCAGGCGCAGGTGGCCTCGATCCTGGGCAACATCGGCGACTGCCACTGCCACCTGCACGACTTCGGCACCGCCGAGGACGTGATCAAGCAGAGCCTGACACTGTGGCGCGAGATCGGGACGCCGCAGAACCTGGCGTCGGCCCTGACGAACTACGGCGTCATGCTGCACGAGGCGGGACGGGACGCCGAGGCGCACGCCGCGCATACCGAGGCCTGGGCCGCGGCCCGGGACGCGGGCAACCGGCGCTACGAGGCGATCATCGTGTTCAACCTGGCCGAGGTCTGCGTCGCCCTGGACCGCCTCGGCGAAGCCGAGGAGCACTACCGGCTGGCCCTGGCGGCCTCACGGGAGGCCGCGGACCGGCCGACGGAGGGGGAAGCGCTGCGGGCCCTGGCGAAGGTCCTGACGGCCCGCTCAGAGCCTGCCGAGGCGTTGGCCGCCTTGGAGGAGGCGCTGGCGGTGTTCGACTCCCTGGGCTCGCCTGAGGCGGCCGCGGTGCGGCAGCAGATGGCTGCCGTCAGTGCGGCGAGCGCCGCGGAAGCTGCCAGAGCCGCCGCGGTGCCGATGTCAGATGCCAGCGACACCGCGGAGCTCTGAGAACCGCCGCGGCGCAGATGTCAGAGGCTTGAGCCGACCCCGGCCTCCCGGCCCGGACCGGGCCCTGGACCGCGTCCCGATCCCGCCTCGGACCTGCGGTCCGGCTCCAGCGGCGGGCTGCCGATCGGCAGACAGGTCTGGCACTGTGCCCGCTCGGGCTCACGGTCCTCGGTGCGGCGGGTGGCCTCGTCCCGGATCCCGAACCAGGCGATCGCGCCGGAGATCGCGAACAGCACGGCTGTGAGCACCATGGCCCGGCTGAACGCCGGCTCCAGCTTGGCCGGATCGGCATAACCCCCGCCCTTGAGCCCGACCATCAGCGGGAAGGCCGCGACGGCCAGCGCCCCGGCGGCCCGCGCCACCGCGTTGTTCACGCCGGAGGCGATGCCGGCGCGCTCGACCGTGGTGGAGTTCAGCACGGTGACCGTCACCGGGACCGCGATCATCACCAGGCCGAACGAGAACACCAGCAGCGCCGGGAAGATGTGCAGCCAGTAGTCGGGATGGCTGCCGGCGGTGGCCAGGAGCAGCGTGCCGACCGCGGTCAGCGCCCCGCCGGCGGTCATCAGCCGGCGCGGGCCGATCTTGGTGGTCAGGCCGCCGACCCGGGAGGACAGCAGCATCATGACGATCGTGGTGGGCAGCGAGGCCAGCCCGGCGGCCAGCGGCTTGTAGCCGCCGACCACCTGCAGGTAGGTCGCGAAGAAGAAGAACAGCGCGCCGAGGGCGCCATAGGCGGTCAGGGTCAGCGCGTTGGCGGCGCTGAACTCCCGGGAGCTGAACAGCGACAGCGGCATCATCGGCGCCGGCGAGCGGCGCTCGACGAGCACGAAGGCCACCAGGCCGATCAGGCCCGCGAGCCCGGTGACGATGACGCTCGTCGCGCCGAGCCCCTTGGCCCCGGCCTCCACCAGCGCGTAGGTGACCCCGGCCAGGCCCAGCGCGCCGAGCACGGCCCCGGGCACGTCGAAGTGTCCGCTGGTGGTCTCCCGCGTCTCCGGGACATAGCGCAGCGCGATCATCACCACCGCCGCCGCCAGCGGCAGGTTGACCAGGAAGATCCAGCGCCAGGAGGCGTATTCGACCAGCCAGCCGCCGACCAGCGGCCCGGCCGCGCCGGCGATGCTCGCCAAACCGGACCACGCGCCGACCGCCTTGGCCCGGTCGTCGGGGTGGAACACCGACTGGATCAGCGCGAGCGCGCCGGGGGTGAGCAGCGCGCTGCCGACGCCTTGGAGCGCGCGGAAGGCGATCAGGAACCCGATATTCGGGGCCAGACCGCAGGCCAGCGAAGCCAGCGCGAACCAGACCACGCCGACGAGGAACACCTCGCGCCGTCCGAACCGGTCGCCGAGCGAGCCGCCGACGAGCACGAAGGCGGCCAGGGTCAGGGTGTAGCCGGTGACCGTCCACTGCAGGCCGGCCAGCGTGGCGCTGAACTGCCTGCCGATGGCCGGCAGCGCGATGTTGACCACGGTGCCGTCGAGGAAGGCCATGGCCGAGCCGAGGATCGTGGTGGCCAGGACGCCCCGGCCGACCGGAGTGCCGAGGCGGACGGTGCCGGCGGTCTCGCCGGCGGTGCTGCCCGCTGCGGACGATGCCGTTCCAGACTTCACAGCTTCCTCACCATGACCACCATCGTGGCACGGTGCTCCGACAGTCGCATGACAACAAGACGGACAGGCGGAGGGACCAGGTGGCCGGATTCGAACCGGCGTCCTCCAACGGATCCGCAGTCCGGGCGCGACTACCTCTGCGCTACACCTGGTGGATCCCGGGCGGCCGGATTCGAACCGACGTCTTCTGCCTTGAAAGGGCAACGTGACTGCCGCTGCACTACACCCGGGATGCTCGGGTAGCTTCGCCGATCAGAGCTCAGAGACGCAAGCGACGACGACGTCCAGCAGCGGGTCGTCGGCTCCTGACATCAGCGCCTTGACCACGGCACGCCACCGTTCCGGACGACCGTCGAGCCCGGCCCGCACCGCGTCCTCGAGCGGCCAGGCCAGTGGATCGTCCAACACCGCGTCGCTACGGCGACCCGGCACCGGCTCCGGACCCGCCTCCGACGGCGCTCGCGCCCCGTCGAGCAGCGGCCCGGCATCCCCGGCCGCCATCGAGGCACGCACCGCCGGATGCATCCGCTCCAGACTCCCTGTGCGGTCCAGCTCCAGCGCCCACACCGGCTCCAGCCCGGCCAGCTCGGCCAGGCGCGCGTAGCAGGCCAGCAGGCCCGGCCCTTCGATGCGCACCGCCGCCTGCCGCACCGCCTCGTGCACCCACACCGGATCTGTCGCGCTCCGCAGCGGCGCGAGCTGCGCGGGCGTGGGACGCGCGGACAGCATGGAGGCGTACCACTCCTCGTCGAACTCCGGATAGGGCGCCAGCCGGACTATCGCCGCGCACCGAGCGTCGTCGCTGTCCGGACGCCGGAAGACGCGGCGGCACAGCTCGCCGGAGATGATCTCGGGCGCCAGCAGGCGGCGCAGAACGCTGTCCGGCGCGGCCGGGTTGCCGGCCAGCGCCTCCCGCTGCCGTTCCCGGATGTGCCGGTGCGCCTCGGCCTTCGGCTCGTCGGCGAGTACGAACTCGACGACGGCGCGGCACAGCGGCTCGTGGCCCGCCACCGCGACGGCGAAGACCGCGTCGTCGTCCCGGTTGATGGTCACCAGCGGAGGCGGAGGGTCGCCGGACGGACCGTAGGGGAAGTCGTCGGCCTCCCGCAGCAGCTGCGTCACCACGGCCGGTGGCGCGATCGCGATCAGGGTGTTCGTGACCGTCCAGCGATCCCACAAGCCCAGGCCGCCAACGGAGTCGACTCTGCCCAAGAACACGGGGTCGCGGGCCAGCTGCCCGAAGGAATGCAGAGTCTCGTGCACGCCGGCCAGGACCCGGTGCCAGCGCCCCACCTGGGCGCCGAGTTCGGTCTCCACCAGCCGCCGCAGCTCCCACGCCAGATCAGCGCGTGCCCGGCGAGCCCGGTCCACCCGGCCGTCGGCGGTCATCAGCCGGTCGTGGGCGGCCAGCTCGACGATCGCCGCCGCCGGCTGCCCGTCGCTGACCAGCGTCGCGGCGTCGATGGTGCCGCGCTCCAGTCCGCGGATCAGCAGCGCGCGGTAACTCGGCACGGCGCGCCCGACGTCAGGCTGGAGCCACAGCCGCGGCAACAGATAGTCGTGCAGGGCGCTGCGGGCCGTGGCCAGGTCCGGCGCCGGATGCCGCAGGATGTCGCGACCCCGGCCGGTCAGCACCGCGGGCCTGCGCCCCGGGGCACCGCCGGCGAAACGCTCCCGCAGCAGCCGCGTGACGCCGCCGCTCGCGTCCGGCGCCGGGGCCTGCGGACCACCGGCCGCCAGCCGCTCGGCCACGGCCCGGGCCACGCGCTCGGACGGATGCCCGGCCAGCTGCTCGGCGACGACCGGGCACAGCTCCGCACGCGGATCCAGCACCCCCTCGGCCAGCTCGGCGGCGTCGACCAGGGCCAGGACCCGGGGCACATCGCCGGGACGCGCCGAGGCCAGGAGCGTCAGGAGCCGGGCGGCACCGGCTGCGGTCATATCGGGGCTGCTCCCTCCTGCGCCCGCACGCGCAGCAGGCTCACTGCCCGCCGCCGACGCCAGCTTGTCTCGACATGTTCGCGGATCAGATCGGTGTAGGGCCAGGGTTCCAGGTCCGGAGCTCCGAGTTCCCTGGGGGTCCCGAACGCTCCCAACACCAGCGGCGCCGCGTCCGCCGCCGCCAAGATAGGGGCGGCGTCGCCGGTCGCCATCGAGACCCGAACCGGTTCGGCCATCTTCGCCAGGTCGCCGGCCCGCTCTTGCTCCAGGGCCCATACCGGTTCCAGCCCGGCGGTGCGCGCCAAGGTCGCGTATCCGGCCCACCGTAGCGCGGGCGTGGACAGCGCATGACGGCTGAGCCGCTTCAGAAGCCGGAGGACCAGTCGCGGATCGCTGGAGGCCAGCAACGGTTCCACGAGCGGAGGGTGGCTCGCCTTGTTCAGCAGCTGCTCGATGAACGCCGAAGAAAAGCCGCCGGCCGCCTCGGCACGCCGCAGGCAGCCGATCCGGATGGCGAGGTCCGCCGACCGGTCGAGGTAGACCTCTTGCAAGCCCTCGACGTTCCCGTGGTGAAGCCACACCCGATAGCGCAGCCCGGCCACCGCGAAGGCCGGATTCCGGGTGTCGGCGCCGAGCATGGCCGGTATCGCCACTTCGTCGGCCGTCGCCGCGTCGACCAGCGGCGGCAGCAGCGGTCCGCGGTCCAGCATCCGCACCAGGATCCCGCGCGAGGCCGGATTCCTTCGGCAGTCCTCGACGAACAGCTCCACCACCTCGGGGGGCGCCATCGCCAGCAGGACCGCCGAGGCGTCCACGCCGCGCGGCCAGCGCGGGGCCCGGCCGGTCCCGATCGCGCCGCAGGGTATGCGGTCCGGCTCGGCCCGGTCCGCTGCGCCGGTGGCCGACTCGATCAGTGCGGGAAACGATCCCTGCCACGTCCCGGCCCGCGC
>JABFWL010000763.1 GCA_013362315.1 Catenulispora sp.
TCGCCGACGCCGTGGTCGACGAGCGGCTCACCTACTACGTGGGCGTCAACAACCTGATCGGCATGATCGGCGCGCTCGGCGCCACCGCGCTGGTCGACGAGCGGCTGCTGCTGCGCCGCGCCCGCGACGTGCTGGGCCGGTTCGCCGCCTCCCGGCAGGCGGCCGGGCGCGCGCACCGGGTCACCGAGCTGCTGCTGGACAGCCCGACGCTGCCGTGCAAGGCGAACCTGCTGACCCGGGTGGCCGGCCTCGACGAGCTGGTCGGACCGCTGGAGACGCAGAGCGTGTACGTGCAGATCCCGAACCCGCTGGCGGTGCCCTGACATGACGACACGCCTTGGTATGTCCATGTCACCGTCGTCTATGTCGCGTCTGTCCACGTCACGTTCACTTATGTCACAGACGCGCGCGGGCTGGCTGCTGCCCACGCCCTTCGGCCGGTTCGAGCTGGACCAGCTGCGGCCGCTGCGGGATCTGACGGTGCTGCACGCCTGGATGAACGACCCCGAGGTGGCGGCGTTCTGGGACCTGGCCGGGCCGCGCGAGGTGCTGGACCGGCACATCGCCGCGGTGTTGTCCGCGGCGCACTCCGAGCCCTACCTCGGCCGGCTCGACGGCGAGGCCATGAGCTACTGGGAGATCTACCAGGCCGACCAGGATCCGCTGGCCGAGCACTATCCGGCCCGCCACGGCGACGTCGGGATCCACCTGCTGATCGGCCCGGGCGGCTACCGCGGCCGGGGCATCGGCTCCGCGCTGATCCGTGCTGTCGCCGACTGGGCCCTGTCCCGGACCGCGTCCACACGCGTGGTGTCCGAGCCGGACCTGCGCAACCAGCGCTCGATCCGGGCGTTCACCAACGCCGGGTTCGAGGCCCGCGGCGTCCTGGAGCTACCGGACAAGCAGGCGGTGTTGATGGTCTACGACCAAACCCTGGTCCCGTGGTGCGGGGATTCAGAGCAGTCCAGGAGGGCCGGCTGATGACCAGCACCATGAGCGTGCCGCACTTCGACCTCGTCGGCGTCGGGATCGGGCCCTTCAACCTGTCGCTGGCGGCGCTGGCCGAACCGCTGCGGGAGAACCACAGCCTCGAACCGCTGTTCCTGGAGCAGCAGCCAGAGTTCGCCTGGCACCGGGGGATGATGGTGGACGGCGCCACCCTGCAGGTGCCGTTCCTGGCCGACCTGGTCTCGCTGACGGATCCGACCAGCCGGTTCTCGGTGCTGAACTGGCTGCGCGAGACCGAGCGCCTCTACAGCTTCTACTTCGCCGAGAACCTGTTCCTTCAACGGCGCGAATACGAGGCCTACTGCCAGTGGGTCGCCGCACAGCTCCCGTTCTGCCGCTTCGGGACCACCGTCACCCGGGTCCGGCGATCGACGGGGGAGGAGGGCGGCTTCGACGTCGAGTACACAGCGCCGAGCGGTCCGGTCACCGTGCACGCGACGAGCATCGTGCTGGGCATCGGCACCGAACCGGTGCTGCCCTTCGAGCTCCCCGGAACGGTCCTGCACAGCGCCGACTACCTGGCGCACCGCGACCGGCTGCGCGGCCTGGACGACGTCACCGTCGTCGGCTCCGGCCAGTCCGGCGCCGAGATCGTGCTGGACCTGTTGCGCACCGGCGCCCCCGGCCGGCGCGTGCGCTGGCTGACCCGCTCCGCCGCCTTCGAGCCGATGGAGTACTCCAAACTCGGGCTCGAACACTTCACCCCCGAATACACCCGCTACTTTCACGGCCTGCGCGAGGACGTCCGCGCCGACCTGCTGCGCACCCAGGGCCGGCTGCACAAGGCGATCAGCTTCCAGACCATCGCCGAGCTGCACGCCGAACTGCACCAGCGCTCCTTCGACAGCCTCTACGGCGGCACGCTCGGCCTGGCCGGCGACACCGGCGTGACCCTGCTGCCCGGCGTCACGGTCACCGGCGGCGGCACCTCGGCCCGCGGCCGTGTCGAGCTCACCTGCCTGCACGAGCGCCAGAAACGCGAGTTCGGCGTGCTCACCGACGCCGTCGTGTTCGCCACCGGCTACCGCGAGCGCCGCCCGGCGTTCCTCGATCCGGACCTCGCCCTCGCCCTGGACCCGGCCGGCGCCGACCTGGAGTACCGCGCCGCCCCCGGCGTGTACGTCCAGAACGCCGAGCGGCACAGCCACGGCGTCGGCGCCCCCGACCTGGGCCTCGGCGCGCACCGCGCCGCGGTGATCCTGAACGCCGTCACCGGACGTACCGTCTACGACCTGCCCAGGCGCGCGGCGCACACCGCCTTCGACCCGTCGGCGGCCGCCGAGCGCGATCCCGGAATCCGATTCGAGGTGTCCTGACCATGTCCCCCACGGCCCGCAACCCCCGCGCCGAGGCCGGCGCGGCATCCGAGACCTGGCGCAAGGCGGCGCGTGCGCTGCTCGCCAAGTGCATCGGCGAGTTCTGCTACGAAGGCCTGCTGTTCCCGGAGCCCGACCCGGAGGCCGAAGGCGGTGACAGCTACCGCCTCGATCTGGACCACGGAGTCTGCTACCGGTTCCGCGCGGACCGCGGCGACTACGGGTCCTGGTTCGTCGAGGACGGATCGCTGCGCCGCTCCGAGCGCGGCGCGGAGGCCGCCGCGCACGATCCGCTGGTGTTCGTGCGCGACGCCCAGGGCCGGCTGGAGCTGCCCGGAGACACCGCCGGGCACCTGATCCGGGAGCTGGCCGCGACGCTGTCCGCGGACGTGTGCCTGGCCCGCGGCGCGATCGGCGCGGCCGAGCTGGCCGAGCTGTCCTACGCCGAGCTCGAGGGCCACATGACCGGGCATCCCTGGATCGTGTTCAACAAGGGCCGGTTCGGCTTCTCCGCCTCCGACGCGCTGCGCTACGCCCCCGAGGCGCGGCACCGGGTGCGGCTGCCGTGGATCGCGGTGGACCAGGACCTGGCCGGCTTCGCGGCGGTGCGGAACCTGACCTCGCAGCGGCTCTACACCACCGAGCTGGACTCCAACACCCGGATCCGGTTCGGCAGCGAACTGGTCCGCAACGGGTTCAACCCGGCGCGGTACTGGTGGCTGCCGGTGCATCCGTGGCAGTGGGACGAGATGATCCAGCCGCTGTACGGCGCCGAGGTCGCGGCCGGGCTGATCGTGCCGCTGGGCTACGCCGACGACGAGTACCTGCCGCAGCAGTCGATCCGGACCTTCGCCAACGTCGCCCACCCCGAGCGGCACCACGTGAAGCTGCCGCTGTCGGTGCTGAACACGATGGTGTGGCGGGGGCTGCCGACCGAGCGCACGGTGGCCGCCCCGGCGGTCACCGAGTGGCTGCTCGACATCGCCGACGCCGACCCGTTCCTGTCCCAGGAGTGCCGGGTCATCCTGCTCGGCGAGGTGGCCTCGGTCGCGGTCCGGCACCCGGTGCTGGACCGGATGCCCGACGTGCCGTACCAGTATCGGGAACTGCTCGGGAGCATCTGGCGGCAGCCGCTGCCGCCGCGGCTGGAGCCGGGGGAGCGGGCCCGGACCCTGGCCGGCCTGCTGCACGTCGACGGCGAGGGCCGGCCGCTGGTGGCGGAGCTGGTGGAGCGCTCGGGCCTGGACGGCGCGGACTGGCTGGACAAGCTGTTCGCCGCGGTGCTGCCGCCGCTGCTGCACTTCCTCTACAAGTACGGGATCGTGTTCAACCCGCACGGCGAGAACACGGTGCTGGTCTCGGACGAGCGCGAGTGGCCGACCCGGCTGGCGGTCAAGGACTTCGTCGACGACGTCAACATCAGCGACAAGGACCTGCCCGAGCTCGGGACGCTGCCGCCGGACGTGGCGAAGGTCCTGAACCGCGAGGCGCCGGACTACCTGTGCCAGTTCATCCAGTCGGGGCTGTTCATCGGCCACTTCCGCTATCTGGCGCGGCTGGCCGAGCAGGATCTGGACGTGGACCGCAAGCTGTTCTGGGGCCTGGTCGCCGACCGGATCCTGGACTACCAGGCCAGCTTCCCGCAGATGGCCGACCGGTTCGACATGTTCGACCTGTTCCAGCAGCGGATCGACCGGCTCTGCCTGAACCGGAACCGGCTGCACCTGACCGGCTACCGGGACCGCGCGGAGCGGCCACACGTCGAGGCCGAAGGGACGGTTCCCAATCCGCTCAGCCTCGGCTGACCTGACGGCGTGACCTGACCCCCGCCGGATCGGGCCGGACCGCTGTTTTCCGGCCCGGCCTGTCGGCCCCGATCGGTACTCTGGTGCGACCATGCCGAACTCTGCGCCGACTGCAACACCAGGCGGGGCCACCCCCGAGCCGACAGAAGACGACCTGACCCCCCTGCTCGACGCGGCAGTGGAGGCGTTGGGAGGACAGACACGCCCCGGCCAGATCGCCATGGCCCAGGCTGTGGCCGCCGCCCTCGACGACCGGGTGCACCTGCTGGTCCAGGCCGGAACCGGCACCGGCAAGTCGCTGGCCTACCTGGTCCCGGCGCTGGCCCACCACAAACGGGTGATCGTCGCCACCGCCACCCTCGCGCTCCAGCGGCAGCTGGTGGCCTACGACCTGCCGCGCCTGGCCACCGCCATAAAGCCGCTGATCAACCGGGAGCCGGCCTTCGCGCTGCTCAAGGGCCGCAACAACTACGTCTGCCTGAACAAGGTCGAGGGCGGCCAGGCCGACGACGACCAGGACATGCTGTTCGACCCGCTCGCCGTCGGCAAGCTCGGCGCGGAGGTGCTGCGGGTCCGGGAATGGGTCGAGGAGACCGAGACCGGCGACCGCGACGACCTGTCCCCGGGCGTGTCGGACCGCGCCTGGGCGCAGGTGTCGGTGTCCGCGCGGGAGTGTCTGGGCTCGAAGTGCCAGTACTTCGAGGACTGCTTCGCCGAGCAGGCCAGGGAGCTCGCCCGGTCCGCCGACGTCGTCGTCACCAACCACGCGCTGCTGGCGATCGCGGCCATGGACTCCGACGTGCAGGTGCTGCCCGAACACGATGCGGTGATCGTCGACGAGGCGCACGAGCTGGTGAACCGGGTCACCTCGGCGGCGACCGGCGAGCTGACCAAGACCGCCGTCGAGCGCGCCCACCACCGGGCCGACAAGTTCGTGAAGGAGGCGACGGCCGCCAACCTGGCCGTGGCCACCCTGGACTTCACCGACGCGTTGGAGGCGACACCGGAGGGCCGCTTCCAGCGCGGACTGCCCGAGCAGCTCGGGATGGCGCTGGCCGCGCTGCGGGACGCCAGCCGGGCAGCGTTGACCGACCTGTCGAAGAACAAGGGCGGCGACCTCGATATGGACGGCGCGCGCAAGCAGGCGCGAGCCGCCTGCGAGAGCGTGCACCAGGTCGCCGAGCGCATCCTGGAGGGCGCCGACCAGGACGTGGTGTGGCTGGAGCGCACCGAGTTCCGGGGCGTCAAGAGCTCGACGGTGAAGATCGCCCCGCTCGGGATCGAGTCGCTGCTGCGGTTCAAGATGTTCGCCCGCACCCCGGTGGTGCTGACCTCGGCCACGCTGAAGCTGGGCGGCGACTTCACCGGCGTCGCGGCCAGCGTCGGGCTCAACGCCTCGGAGCGGATCGAGCTCGACTTCGTGCCGGAGAAGCCCGAGGAGCTCTATGACGCTGCGGTGAAGCTGCTCCGGGACGGCGACAGCGACGGCGAGGAGTTCCTGGACATGGTCCAGAACCTGCCGCAGCATTGGCGCGCCCTCGACGTCGGCTCGCCGTTCGACTACCCGAAGCAGGGCATCCTCTACGTCGCGCGGCACCTGGACGCGCCGAGCCGCGACGGCATCCGCGAGGACCAGCTGGACCTGCTGGCGGATCTGATGGACAACGCCGGCGGCCGCACCCTCGGCCTGTTCTCCTCGATGCGCGGCGCCCAGACCGCGGCGGAGAAGCTGCGCGAGAAACTGGACCTGCCGATCCTGTGCCAGGGCGAGGACTCGCTGGCCGAGCTGCTGCGCAAGTTCGCCGACGACCCCGAGACCTGCCTGTTCGGGACGCTGTCGCTGTGGCAGGGCGTGAACGTGCCGGGGCCCTCGCTGCAGCTGGTGGTGATCGACCGGATCCCGTTCCCCCGGCCGGACGACCCGGTGTCGGCGGCCCGGACCGAGGCCGTGGGCCGCGGCGGCGGCAACGGCTTCATGGCCGTGTCCGCCGCGCACGCCGCGCTGCTGCTGGCCCAGGGCGCGGGCCGGCTGATCCGGGCGATCGACGACAAGGGCGTGGTGGCGGTGCTCGACTCCCGCCTGGCCACCGCGCGCTACGGCGGGTTCCTGCGCGCCTCCATGCCGCCGTTCTGGCAGACCGACGATACGGACCGGGTGCTGAAGTCGCTGCGCGCCATCGACGCGATGGCGAAGGCCGCCGTGCAGGACTGACCGCGGAACCGACTGACTGGTACAGCTCTCTGTGACAACTCTGGCGCCGCCGCGATCGGTCCGATCGCGGCGGCGCCAGAGTTCTTCTAAGACCAGCGCGGGATTCCAGCTCGGGCGCTGGATTCTCAGACCAGCACTGGATTCTCAGACCGGCACTAGAGTCGGCGCAGCACGGTCACCACGCGGCCCAGGATCACCGCGTCGTTGCCCGGGATGGGCTCGTAGGCGGCGTTGCGGGGCAGCAGCCAGACCGCGTTCGCCTCCTTCTTCAGCTCC
>JABFWL010000260.1 GCA_013362315.1 Catenulispora sp.
GGCGGTGGCGCCGTCGAGGACCCACGGCACGTAGGCGGCGGCGCCGGACAGCTTCTGCTTGCGGGCCATGGCCTTGCCGAACTCGGCCCAGTCGCCGGGTTCCAGCACGTCCTGGATCAGCGGGAGCGCCGCCTCCTCCTCGTGCCGCATGTGGTCCTCAAGGCCGGCGGCGAGCCCCGCGGCGATCTCCGGCAGCGCGGCCGAGTGCTGGGCCATCGCGGTGTCGACGGCGTCCAGCAGCGAGTCCAGCCGGCCGTGCTCGGCGGCCATCGCGGCCAGGATCTCCGCGGCGTCGGCGCGGCCGGCCGAGGCCGCCTCGACGCGCGGCCACAGCGCCTCGTCCTCGACGGTGTGGTGCACGGTCAGCTGGCGCTTGAAGTTGGCCCAGCCGGTCTGCACGCCGAGGCTGTCCGCGCGGTCGGCGTCCGCGGCCTGCCGCAGCCGTCGCAGATCACGGCGGAAGGCGTCGTGGGTCAGGTACATCATCGTGAAGTCGATCCGGCCGGTCGCCGTCTCGGTGGTGGTCATGGCGCTCTCCCTCGCGGGCTGGCTTCCGTGTGATTTATTACGGAACTCATACTACACGAATCTCCGATTGTTTGAGACTCGTAGTAATACCGGAGCTGTGAGCGGGGGGAGCCCACCCCGGCGGTCTGGCGTTACGGTGAGCGGGTGAAGATTCCTGGCGCGGGGACCGCGCTGCCGGCGTTGGCCGTCGTGAGCATGGCGCTGACGGCGTGTGGGGGCTCGGATCCGAAGGTGTCCGTCGACACCCTCCAGAAGGCGGCGGACGCGGCGATCGCCAATCCGAACGAGCCCTGCCCACTCGGCCTGGACCTCAACGCGGCCCTGAAGAAGGCCGGGATCGCCGCCACCGCCACGCCCAGCACCGGAACCGACCCCGACGACCACCCGGTGGACGCCGTGAGCGGCACCGGCGCGAAGTCCGACACGCCCATCGCACGGTTCGGCGGCGGCGGGATGATCACGTGCAGCTATGCGCTGTCCACCGGCGGCTCCGTGGAAGCGACTCTCACCGGGGTCCACAAGCCCCGGGCCATCGGCGTCATCGCACCGGTGCTGGCCCGTGACGGGCAACTCGCGGTCGGCGAGTTGCGCGAGTTCATCGGGCGCAAATTCGACGCCGGCAAGGCGGTGCTCACTCCCGACGACGGCCTGGCCGCCGTCGTCGTGCTCAAGGCCTCCGGCGGCGACGCGATCCTCGAAGTCACGTCCAACCCGCCGGCGGGCAACGCCGACGCGAAGAACCCGATCGTCCGGGAGCCGCTGCGCGTGCTGGCCGAGGAGCTGGGCAAGCAAGTGAAGGTCTAGGCGCAGCCACCCTGCTGCCAACAACGCTTCCGACAACGACAAGGTCCCGCGCCGACCGCCGCTTCGCGACGACGGGCACGGGACCTACGTACCACTGCGCTCAGGAGTTGGGGCGCTTGCCGTGGTTGGCCTTCTTCTTACGACGCGCCCGCTTCTTGTTACCGCGCTTCGCCATCTCAGTCCTCCTTTATCCGCCCGGGAACCCGGGCATCGGGCAAGTCTATGATCCGGCCGGGGCCTCGTCGCACGCCCGGCTCCGGACACGCCGGGCATACCCGCCTACTTCGACCACGCTAGCGTCACCCGGCCAGTCCCGCCATGACCACCGCGACGAGGCGGTCGGCTGCCGCCTTCGACGACAGCGGACCGCCGGCGCCGAGCGCGTTCAGTGCGTTGAGGCGGTAGGCGGCCAGCTCGGCGGGCGGTACGTCGGCACAGACCTCGCCACGAGCCGCCGCGTCGGCGATCAGCGCACTGAGGAAGTCCTGGAGATGGCCGTGGGGCTCATCGTATACGTGGCGATCCTGCTGTAGACATACTGTATTGACAGAGACACTGTGTATTGCAAAATAGGGGCATGGAAACTCATCACCTGCCGCCACCGCGCTTCGCCGGTGCGCCGCCTTGGGAAATCGGGCGTCCGCAGCCGGCGCTGACCGCCCTCGCCGAATCCGGTGGCTTCTCCGGACGGGTACTAGAAACGGGATGTGGAAGCGGCGAAAACGGTCTCATGCTGGCGGCCCTGGGCTTGCGGGTCGTCGGGCTCGATGTCGACGCTGCGGCGCTGGAGCAGGCCGGGCGCAAGGCCCGCGAACGAGGGCTGGACGCGAGGGCTGCGTTTCGCCGTTTCGACATCCGGGAGCTGGCAGAGCTCGGCGAGATGTTCGACACCGCCGTCGACTCGCTGCTGTTCCACGCTCTCGACGCCGAGACCCGCCGGAACTACGTCGCTGGCCTGCACTCCGTGTTGCGTCCCGGCGGTCGGTTGTACGTCCTCTGCTACAGCGACCGGCACGTAGGCCCTCCGGACGTACCGCACAAGGTGTCACTCAAGGACATCCGCGCCGCGTTCGCCGGCGGCTGGAGTCTCGACGAGGTGCTGGCGACCAGCAGCGCTTCGAACGTCCACCCGGACGGCGTGGCCGCCTGGCTGATCACCTGTACCCGCCGCTAGGAGAACGATCGATGCCCACCAGTCGCGCCATAGTTCCCACCACCCGCGCCGCCCGCTACCTGGCACAACTGTGCTCGCACACCGGCCACGTCGGCTCTGGCCTCCTGCACCGCAGGGCGCACGGAAGCGATGAGAGTCGTGCACTCGTCTCCGAAACTGACACCGGCGGCACTGACAAAGGCACCAGCACCGGCACTAGCACCACCGGCCGTATCAAGCTCGGCGCAGCCCGCTGCGACCTCACCGCCGACGCCGCCGGCCTGACCCTCGTCGTGACCGCCGACGATCCCGAGCAGCTCCGGGCCCTGCAAACCGCCGTCACCCGGACGCTGGAGCGGATCGGGCGCCGTGACGGGCTGGCCGTGGTGTGGGAGGCCGTGGTGTGAGAGGCCGATACCGGCCATTGATCGCCGGGCACGGCCCGCGCCGAAACATCCCCTGCTGCCGATCGCGAGCACCGCCATGCAGAATGAACGACCATGGAGGCATATCGCGACCAGCACGGCATCCCCCACGTCCGCGCAGCGTCCCCGGAGGAGGCGTTCCAGGCCCAGGGCCGGGTGGCCGCCCTGGACCGGGGGCCGCAGATGGAGTTCGTCCGTCGCAGAGCCCTGGGGACGTGGGCGGAGGTCGTCGGGTCGCGGGCGGTGGCCGACGACACGTTCGTGCGGCGGGTCGGCCTGGCGGCGGCGGCCCGCCGTTCGTATGCGGCGCTCGGGGCGCCGGCCCAGGCCGTGCTCACCGCGTACGCCGCGGGGGTGAACGCGGTGCTGGCCGACCGGCTCCGGGACGACGACCTGCCGGCCGCGCCGGCACCGTGGGAGCCGTGGCACTGCGTGGCCGTGTACCTGGGACGGCATGTCGGCATGGGCAGCATGGCCCACAAGCTGTTCCGTACCGCGCTGCTGCCCAGCGCCCCGGACGGCGTGGTGTGGCGGGTCCGCTCCAACGCCCGCGAAGAACTGATGGTCGTCCCGACCGGCACGGTGCGGCGGGTGGACCGCGAGGGGCCGCCGCCCGGCCACGGCGAGCGGGTCCGGGCCTGGCTGAACGGGCTGGCCGAGGTGGAGACGGTGGCCGCGGCCGCCGACCCGGCGGCCGGCAGCAACAACTGGGTGGTCTCCGGGGCGCACACCGCCTCCGGTCGGCCGCTGCTGGCCGGCGACCCGCACCGGCCGTTCGAGACCCCGGGACCGTACTGGCAGAACCACGTGTCCTGCGACGCCTTCGACGCGATCGGCCTGTCCTTCCCCGGCGTGCCCGCGTTCCCGCACTTCGGGCACACCGCGCACGTGGCCTGGGGCATCACCCACGGCATGGCGGACGACCAGGACCTGTTCGTGGAGAACCTGGACACCCTGCAGGCCCACACCGAGCTGATCGCCGTGCGCGGCGCCGACCCGGTGGAGATCACCGTCCACACCGGCGCGCACGGCGGCGTCGTGGTCCAGGACGCCGCCGCCAACACCGGCCTGGCGCTGCGCTGGACCGGCATCGCCGAGCCGGACCGGACCCTGGACTGCCTGCTGCCGATGCTGACCGCGGCCTCCGTCGCCGAGTTCGACGACGTGATGCGCGGCTGGTCGGTGCCGGTGGACCACCTGATGACCGCCGACGTCCACGGCGCCGTCGGCTACCGCCTGCGCGGCCGGGTCCCGCACCGGCACGAGGCCAACTCCTGGACGGCGGTGCCGGGCTGGGAGCCGGAGTACGCGTGGACCGGCTGGGTGCCGTTCGACGCCATGCCCGCGGCCCGCGATCCCGAAGAGGGGCTGCTGGTCTCGGCGAACAACCGGCCGACCGCCGATCCGGAGCCCTACATCGCGCACGACTTCGCCGGCCCCGCCCGCGCCACCCGGATCCTGGAGCTGCTGCGCGCCGCCGTGGCCGGGGGCCAGGCCCTGGACCGCGCGGCGATGCAGCGGATCCACGCCGACGTGACCTCGCTGACGGCGCGCGAGTTCGTCGCGTCGCTGGAGCACGTGCCGGCCGACGAAGGCAGCCGCCGCGCGGAGCTGCTGGAGCTGCTGCGCGGCTGGGACGGCCGGATGGACCTCGGCTCGGTGGCCGCCACCGTCTACACCGAGACCCGCCGCGAGCTGCTGGCGACCGCCCCGCTGCCCGAGGCGGGCAGCTCGCACGCGCAGCTGCTGACCCACCAGCAGCGCACCGGCACGCTGTGGCTGTCGTTCCAGGCGCTGCTCGCCGGCGCCCGCGACGGCGACACGACGATCTTCGGGCCCTGGCCGCCGGCCGTGGCCGCCGCCCTGGACCGCGCGGCCGAGCGGCTGGAGGCCGACCTCGGCCCCGACATCGCCGACTGGACCTGGGGCCGGCTGCACAAGTGCCGGTTCCACGCGCTGCTGCCGGGCGTCCCGCCGCTGCCCGGCCGCCCGGTCCCCGGCGACAACGAGACGGTCCGCGCAGCCGGCCTGCACGGGATAGAGACCACCGTCGCCAGCTCCGGCTCGGTGGCACGCTACGTGTTCGACCTCGGTGACTGGAACAACAGCGCCTGGGTGGTGCCGGAGCAGACGGACGAGTGGTACGCCGCGCGGCTGGTCCCGATGCTGTACGACTGGGAGGTGATCGAGAACGTCGGCACGCCGATCGCCCTGGAGTCGGAGCATCTGGAGGATGCGAGGCGGTGAGTGCGGACGTTGACGTAGCCGAAGGCGCGAACAGGGTCGGGGCCGTCGGCGAGGCGGAGCTTGATCCGGTGGCCTTGCACGGCGGCCTGTGGCTGCCCGGCCTCGGACCGGGATTTCAGCCGGAACCAGTCCCCACCGAGCGGATCCCGGTCCCGTTCACCGGCCGGGGCTCCGGCCGGGCCGCGCTGACCTGGGGCCAGCGGGACATCTGGGCGACGATGCTCCGGCAGCGCAACTGGCTGCCCCAAGGAGGCCGCCGGCCGCTCGAGCCCGGCACCCGGCCGCAGGACATGGCCGCCGAGCTCGCCTATGTCCACAGCCGGTACCAGACCATGCGAACTCGTTTCGTCAGGGATGCCGACGGAGCCTGGCAATGGCTCGTGTCCCGCGGTGAGACCGCCCTCGAGGTCTACGACACGCCGGCGGATCAAGACCCTGACGAACTCGCGGCCCGCGTCGAGGCGGTCTACCGTCGCCGGCCCCACGACCTGCGCACCGACTGGCCGATCCGGATGGCGGTCATCCGGGCCGGCGGCGTCTGCACCCACCTCGTCGTGCTCATGCACCATCTGGCCATCGACGCGGGCGGCGCCGCGGTGATGTTCCGCGAAGTCGCCGCCCGGGAGGCCCGCGAGCCCACCGGCATGCAGCCGCTGGACCAGGCGGCCTGGCAGACGTCGGAAGCGGGACGCCGGCACAACGACAGGACTCTGCGTCATTTCGCCCAGGCCCTGGAGCCGTTGCGCGGCGAACCGCCCGTCACCCTCGCCGCGCCCCAACGCCCGCGCCATTGGTCTGGACGGCTGACGTCACCGACTCTCGCGGCCTGCGTCGCCGCGATCAGCGAGCGGAACCGGATCGACGACTCGGCAGTGCTGACCGCCCTGATCGGCATCGCCTTCGCCCGCGTGACCGGCCGTTCCCGCGTCGTGCTGCGCCCCCGGGTGGGCAACCGCTTCCGCCCGGCGCTGACCGACGCGGTGTGCTTCGTCGCCCAGAGCGGACTGCTGGTGCTGGACCTCGCCGGCACCACGTTCGACGAGGCGGTGTCCCGCGCGAGGCGCGCGACGATGGCCGCCATGAAGAACGCCTACTTCGATCCGGACACGTTGGAATCGCTGCTGGCCCGCTCGGACTCCGGCATCGCCATGTTCTTCAACGACCGGCGCGCGGCCGCCCCGTCCGTCTCCTACACCACCGAGGCGGCGCCGAACCCCCGCGAGCCGCAGACCGTACGCGGCAGCTCGGTCTTCGCCTGGCTCCACCGCGGCCCGGAGCCCACCGAGCCGCTGGCCGTCACCCTCGACGACGCCGCCGGCGCCCTGTCCCTGTCGCTGCATTTCGACACCCACGTCATCGCCCCGGACCTCATCGAAAGGCTCGCCTGGGACGTGGAACAGCTGGCGGCGCTTGCGGAGCGGGACGGCACTGCGCCGACAGGGCTCTGATTCAC
>JABFWL010000385.1 GCA_013362315.1 Catenulispora sp.
CAACATCACAGGCCCAGCTACTGGCCAAGACACCGTCATCCCCGCAAACTCCGTCGCAGGGGTCATCTACACCTGCACAGCACGGCTGAGGCATTTGAGCAGAGCCGCTAGCCTCGCCGAACGCGATGAAGCTCATCGCCAGAACCGTACCTGGGGCGCGGTCCGGATCCAAGGAGAACTGCGCCGCCTGGGACACCGCGTGGCCGCGGCCACGATCCGCAAGATCATGCACACCCACCGGATCCCGCCACCGAAATGCAGAGCGCGTCGAAGCGGCACGATCTGGGACGCGACCGTGAGCGCGAACCCAAGCTGAGCCCGGGTGCCGTTCTCGGCGACCGCGGTCAACTCGGTAAGGAACTCCTCGGCGTAGCGCGCACCGTCGCGGGTAGGGACAACAAGCGCGATCACGTTGAGGATTCCGGGGACCGGCTGGTTCAGGTATGTCGACATCGGCGGCGAACTCTCGACGACCAGGTCGGCGACCGGCGCACCGGCCGGCTGACCGCCGCCGACGACGACGTGACCGGCTGGGATGTGGGAATCGGCGGCGGAGCAGCCTCGGCTGAGGAGGCAGCGGTGTACACGGTGGACGACCAGGAGAGGTGAGGGGCCCTCGATGCTGGACCCGACGGCGGCGCGGCGGTGATCTACACCGACCCTTCCTCGTCGACCCGCACCGCCCGGTGCCGCTGCGCAGCACGCAGGAAAACCTCGCTGATCCCCGCAGCCCGCGCCACACCGTGCTCGGCGATAGGTTCGGCCGTCTCGGGCTCACCGACGTGCCGCAGGTGCTGCCAGACCCGGTCGGCCTGGTCGGTGAAGTCCTTGGCATACGGCGGAGCCGGCGCCGGCATGGCGGCCATCTTCGGTGCCGACACGGTGTCAGAGGTCGTGTATTCCAACAGGTCGGGGAGACAAGTGCGGCGCGGCTCGGCCAATGTCAGCACTCTGTGGAACGGCGTCGCCCATGCGTCGCGGCGGGTCAGCGGTTCGGCGCCGGGCGCGAACAGCGCGCGCAGTGTGGCCGGGATGCTGGCGTGGTCGTGCGTGTCGGTGCACACGGTCGCGGCGGGGATGTAGGGGGAGACGACCACGGCGGGGACCCGCGCGCCGAGCGCGGTGAAGTCGAAGGTGGCCGCCTTGCGGCGGTACAGCAGATTCAGCAGCCGGGCCAGGACGCCGCGCGGGTCGCCGGGGTCGGGGACGTCGGTGGGCGGCGGAACGTGGTCGTAGAAGCCGCCGTGCTCGTCGTAGGTGATGAGGAGCAGCGAGCGCTCGAAGAGGTCACGGTGCGCGCGCAGGGCTTCGTAGATGTCGGCGATCAGCGCCTCACCGCGGGCGAAGTCAGCGGCGTCGGTCGGCTCGAAGGCGTCGTACGCGGCGTCGTCGACCACGTTGTTGCCGGGGTGCTGGCTGTTGCTGACGTCGGGGGCGCCGACGATCGGCTCGTGGTCGAGGGTGTGCAGCGGCGGCCGGTGGTTGGGCTCGATGAACGAGTAGGCGGGCAGGGTGCCGGCTGCGGCGTGCGCGGCGAAGTCGGACAGATGGAACCAGTTGGCATGCCGGTCCGGAGTGTCCCACAGCCTCGGGAACGCCCACAGCTGCGGGGTGTCGTCGTGGTAGACGTGCCAGCCCACGCCCTGTTCTTCGAGGAGCTCGAAGATCGTGCGGTCGGTGTAGAAGCGGGCCTGGATCTCGGTGGTGCCGTCGGAGGTCGCCGCGTGTGCGAAGTTGCGGTTCGGCCAGGTCTCACCGGGCACAGACGAGAACCAGCGCGTGCACACCGCGAACTCCAAGGCGAGCTTTGAGAGCACCGGCACCTGCTCCGGCGGCTGGCTCAGTATGACCAACGGGCCGCGGCCCATGATCGGCGTGACGTTCTTCGCCTTGCGGCGCAGCCACCAGTTGATGACCGGGCCCAACAGTCCGCCGAACGCGGCGGGCGCCAGTCCACGGCCCAACCGCTCGTAGCTGGCGACAAAGCCCTGATTCGTGGCCCGGCGCGCGGCGCCCTTGCCCTGGAAGCCCAGCTGTTCCATGACCGCGTCGTGGGAGTGGTCCGGGCTGCTGGGCAGGACCGGTTTTGCGCCCGGAGTCGCCGCGACCGGCGCGGCGCCGTCCCAGCCGGGATTGGTGTGCGGGCCGCCGGCTCGCAGCCCATCGAAGTGCGGGTCGGGATGGTCGAGGAACCCCAACATATGATCGAAGGAACGGTTCTCCAGCATCAGTACGATCACATGCTCGATGGCCACCATGTCGTCTCCCTGACGTACCCGGGCGAGTATCTCTTCCGAGCTCGGGAGAGCCAAGCTAGCAGCTCAAATGCCGCCTCCACGCGGCGATGACCGGGATCGCGCGGGATAATCACCTGGACGGAGGAGCGCCGCCATAAGATCACCTTGCTGGACGCCACCGGTTCCACCGGACAGCGGATCCTCGACCGGGCATTGGCGGCTGGCCACCAGGTCATCGCGCTGGTCCGCGACCCGGAGTAGTTGTGTGGTGAGGCGCGATTCACTGCGTGGATCCGAAACCCTGACCAGGCCGAGGTGCCTGGTTGCAGGCTGTGCGCCTTGCCGGCCCGGGTCGGTTCGGCGTCGTCGTGCTCGACCTGGTGGGCCAGGATTGAACCGCTCCGGGGTTGATCCAGACTCGATCTCTTGGAAGGATCGAGTCCGTCATGAGCAAGCCCTATCCTCAGGATCTCCGTGACCGTGCCGTGCGCATGGTGCTGGAGACGAAGCACCAGTACCCGTCCGAGCACCAGGCGATGAAGGCGATGAAGGCGATCGCGGCCATGCTCGGCATCGGCACGACGCAGACCCTGACCAACTGGGTCCGCCGTGCGGAGATCGACGCCGGCACCCGGCCCGGGGTCACCACGGCTGAGGCCGAGGAGATCAAGGCTCTGCGTCGCGAGGTCGCCGAGCTGCGGCGGGCCAATGAGATCCTGAAGGCGGCCTCGGCTTTCTTCGCGGCCGAGCTCGACCGGCCACTGCGACGCTCGTAGCATTCATCGAGGAGCATCGGGACCGCTTCGGCGGAGTCGAGCCGATCTGCACCGTTCTCACCGAGCACGGCTGCAGCATCGATCCCAGCACGTACTACCCTTCAAGAAGCGTCCGACCTCGGCCCGCTCGATCCGCGACGAGCAGCTGAAGGCGTTGATCAAGCGAGTGCACAGCGAGAACTTCAGCGTCTACGGGGTGCGCAAGATCTGGCGCGAGCTGAACCGGCAAGGCCACGACGTCGCACGATGCACCGTCGAGCGGCTGATGCGCGAGCTGGGCATCTCCGGCGCAGTGCGTGGCAGGAAGGTCCTGGGGGCTCGGAAATACGAATCTGGGGTTGATCTGCGGTTTTCTGGTGGGGCGCGTGGGGTGCGGTTAGGCGGCGATCTGGTACTCATAGATGAGTCCGCCAAGGACAGATATTCTCCTGATTCGGTAGTCCGCGAGGTTGACCGGCACTGGCGGCCCGGTCTCGGCTTGCGCCGGGGTCAACTGGCCGAGCGTGCGATGCGGCCTGGCCTCGTTCCGATGGGCCAGGTAGGTGGTCAAGGTCCGGCGCAGATGCTCTTCGTTGACGATCAGCATCCGGTCGAGCAGCTCGCGTCGTAGCTCTCCGATGATCCTTTCGCAGATCGCGTTCGCCCTCGGTGCCTGCGGCGGGCTCTTCAAAATCCGGATTCCCTCATCGGCGAACACGGCGTCGAACCCGTCAGTGAACTTCGTATCGCGGTCCCGGATCAGAAACTTGACCTTCTTGCCGCGCTCGGCGAGGTCCATGAGGGTGTTGCGGGCGGCCTGGGTGGTCCACTTCCCGGTCGGGTTCGCGGTCACCCCGGCCAGGTGGGCCCGGCGGGTTCCGTGCTCGATGAGGATCAAGGCATAGAGGCGCTTCAGGCCGCCGATCGTGTCCACATGTACAAACTCGATCGCCAGAATGCCGTGAGCCTGCGTGGTGAGGAACTGCTTCCACGTCGGGCCCGAACGCCGCGGCGCCGGGTCGACCCCAGCCGCGTGCAGAATCTCCCACACTGTCGAGGAGGCAATCCGGTGACCGAGCTTCACCAACTCGCCCTGGATTCGGCGATGACCCCACGTCGGGTTGTCCTTCGCCATCGTCAGCACCAGCTTCTTCACCGCTGTGGCGGTCGGCGGCCTACCGGGTTTCCGCCAGGCACTGTAGTCCCACTTGCGGGCAACCAGCCGGCGATGCCAGGTCAGCAGCGTCGCCGGACTAACCGGGAACACCGCAGCCCATCGCCGACGCGGGATCAACAAGGACAGTGCCGCGAACCAAAACCGGTCGGCCGGCTCGTAACGAACCCTGACGATCTGACGACGCAGGACCGCATTCTCATGCCTCAACACCAGCAGCTCAGTGTCCTTGGACACCTCACAGCGGAGCAACACCGCCACGGAAATCAGGACACGGCGCGTTACACGGTACGCGAGAGACAAAACCATCGAGCCAGCATCTCAGCGAGACGCCCAAGGGCTTCATACGCCCAGGTCACAAGCTCGTTCGTATTTCCGAGCCCCACAGGCGCGGCACGTTCCGCTCGGTCCACGAGCTTACCGATGCGATCCGCCGGTTCGTCGACGCCTACAACGACCGCGCCCAACCGCTCACCTGGACCAAGACTGCTGACCAGATCCTGACGCACGCTCTGCCTCGCGGCCAGGGAACGGTCTGATCGGTTCGAGCCACTCCTGCCTTTCCGCTCATGTCTCTGTGTTCTGCGTGACATCGAGGGCTCGGTACTCGTGCCGCTGCGCGGGGTCTCCGGTCGGCCCGGCGTACCACAGGGTTCGAGGCATACCGGGTTTCGTCTCTTCGGCTCGACCGCCCGACGCAACGCCTTGGCGGTTCGCCTCGATACGCGCGTGCGCGCAGACCACGAAGCCGTCCGGCTGTGACGAAGCAAGGATCAGACACAGCGGTGGCTGGCGGC
Organism: Catenulispora sp.; assembly: GCA_013362315.1. Lineage (GTDB taxonomy): Bacteria > Actinomycetota > Actinomycetes > Streptomycetales > Catenulisporaceae > Catenulispora. The sequence continues at coordinate 4,964 of JABFWL010000385.1, forward strand.
GTACGTCGTAGATGTCGGCCGCCGACCAAGTAAAAATCCTCTCGCATTCGTCCGGCTCGGCCGCGCGGACGGTCAGCGGCTCGAAACCCTGGTGCAGATTCGTGGCCGCGACGCCGTCGAACCAGGCATCGACGAGGTCATCTCCGGCAAACCGGGCAGTGCTTCGAAGCACCAGCGTTTGGTGACTAACGGAGTAGCGCCAGACCCTGAAACGCCTGGCCACGGTGAAACTCGTTGCCCAAGCGCCCTCACCTTGTTCGCTCACCGGTACATGCTGATCGGTCAACACCGCCCAAGCAAGCCGCGCCAAGAGCATGGCCACCTGCCTTGAGAGCCGAACCAATAGTGACGGCTGGTCGGCGCCGCGGCCGTGTCGGCAGGCCGCGCACGGGCATGGCGAAATCAGCGCGGGAGACACAAGAGCGGGCGGAACGGGGTACGACGACATCAGGGCCTCCCTGCACGGTGATCGGTGTCGCTACCACCACCGCTACCGGGAGGCCCACCCCATTTGAAGAGTTCTGATAGGTTTCGCCAGATTTGCTATAGAACACCCGATCTCGATTGCTCACGGGCTCTTAGGTCGAAGGTCGACGACCTGGCCGCCGCGAGCACCTGACAGCATGCGGCTGGTGAGGTATAAGAAGTCTGTGACAGTGGACCGAAGTCCCGCGCGTTCAGTTCGGGGGGAGCCACGATGGCCATCGAAGACGGTCCGGCGCGACCGGAAGAGGGTGCGTACGCACCGGACCCCCGACTCGCCGAAGCCGAGGTCGCCCGCAAGCGTGTCCGCCGCCGGCTGATCATAATGTCGATGGCCGCTGCCGTCGCCGTCGCCGTCGCCGCAGGCATCGTGGCCGTCATCTTCGCCACCACGGGCTCGGACACCTCTTCGGCAAGCGCGACCGAGGCCCCTGTCAGCTTTCCCCCGATGCCCGGGAACCTGGTCCTCGTTCCCGGGGCCAGCGCGGGATCCATTCCCGTCAGCAGCCCCTCCGTCTTCGGGAGCGCGGCGATCGGCGCCGAGTACACCGCGACTCTGGACAACAACGCGGACGTCGAGGTCTTCGCCGAGAACCTGGGGCAGATGAGCCTGTCGAGCACCGATAAGCAGTACATCGCGTCCGGCAAGTACATCGACGTCGTCGATGACGTAGGCGCCGATTTCGAGAACCTGGGAGCCCCGACCACATCCACCAACGGCACGCCGGTGACCTGCTGGCTGACTACCGGCGCCTCGTTCGAAACCGTCTGCATGTGGGCCGACGCCCAAATCTTCGGCATCGCCATCTACCCTTCCGCGGTCGATCCGACGGACGCGATGTTCGAGACCGAGCAGCTCGACGGAACGGTCCACTGACCGGCCTCGTCGTGCGTGCCCCGCTGGCCAGGCCCTGATCGACGGAGCGGCCGGGGATGGCGCAGCGGAGGCACTGGCCGCGGACGGGACTTCACCGCCGGTGGTGATGCGCATCTGGCGGTCAGCACGCGGTGCGTGCGGTCCAAGCGTGCACCCGCACCGCGATCACCGCCACACCACCCGAACGGCTGATGATCATGACCGCCAGGCGGCGACCCAGACCAGCACGCTCATACCAGAACCCTCGCACGCAAGGCCTGCGGGGTTCAAAAACCCTGC
>JABFWL010000009.1 GCA_013362315.1 Catenulispora sp.
GTCGCGGTCGCGGCGCTCGCCGACCCCGGCGGCCAGAATGCCGCCGAGCGGGCCTCCTTCTCAAACTACGGCTGGTGGGTGGACGCCGCCGCGCCAGGGCAGAACGTTGTCAGCACATTCCTCGACGACGGCTATGCCGCCTGGAGCGGCACCTCGTTCGCCGCCCCCTACGTCTGCGGCCGAATCGCGGCCCTGATGACGGACAAGGACATGGCCGTGCAGGACGCCGTCAGGGAACTTTTTGACCCCAACCGCGGAGAGCACCTCCCGGACCTGGGAGTGCTGCTCTACTGATCCACCGCCGGCGTGACAACCTCGCGATCCGGAGGCGTGATCGGTACCTCCGCGGCGGTCGCGGCTCCTCAGGGTCGCGAACGGCGACCGCTCAAGCGTCGGCGGCCTGGTACCCCGCGCACAGCAGGCGCATCCAGGTGATGCGGCCGTCCTCGCCGCACTGGTAGTACGCCTGCTGCTCGACGAGGAATTCGCCGTCCGCGTTGGCGACCGCCAGCTCGTACACCAGGCGCCGCCGCCGCAGGACCGGCTCGTCGGAGGCCGATCGCAGGGCTTGGATGCGGTCGTCGTCTTGGAACCAGTGGCCGAGAACGATCTTCTCGACCAGTTCGCCGGACGATGCCGCCTGCCAGTGCCGACCGGGCGTCAGCGCCTGGAAGTCGATTTCCTCGGCCAGGCACCCGCGCAACACGGCCTGGTCCTTCGCCGCCAGTGCCCGCGCGAAGCGCAGGCCGGTGCTCTCGTCGTCGATGTCCATGATGTCCACACCTCAGCGTCACCCATCGGTACCGGGCATCGCGACCGTGGAAACACCGCAGTTTCGCGACCGGCGCCAGATGTTCGGCGCGGCCAGGACGGCGGCAGCTGTCCCATACGTTCACGATGCGGAGTCGATGGACGAGGACGACGAAGCGCGCGCTGAAGTGGGACGGGGAATGACAGCCGGCGTCCGGCTGGCGTAGTCCTCGTATACCGCCCCGAGCTCACGACGCAGATCGCGTTCCTCAAGGGTGACTCCGACCAGGATGTAGGCACTTGCCGCAGCTGAGAACAGCAGATGGCCACGGCTCATGGCCGGCGTCGACCAGAAGGCGATGAGGAAGCCCGCCATAATCGGGTGCCGGATGACCCGGTAGAGCCGGCGCTGCTGGAACGCAGGTCGTTGATAGTCGCGGCTGGCCGCTTGACGCAGGCCTACCAGATCGAAGTGGTCGATCATGAAAGTGGAGCTCACCGCGATCACCCACCCCAGCGCATAGAGTGCCCAGATCGCGCCGCGTGCCGGCTGGGTCTGTACGTCCCAGACGGTGCCGCCGATCGGCCGCCACTGCCACAGGACCAGCGCGAGCAACGCGTCCGCAGTGAGGACGTAGGTGCTCCGCTCGGCGGCGGCCGGAACGACGCGCGTCACCAACCGCTTCGCGGCAGGCCGGGCCATGACCGAGTGGTGCATCGCGAACAGACCCAGCAGGAGCAGATCGATGACCACCGCGACGGCGGTGGCGGTGTGGGTGCCGGAACGGTCGATGCCCACCGAGGAAGGGCTGCCGGCGAGGAAGGCGAACGCCCAGCCGAACACGGCGAGGAAGCCGCCGTAGGCGATCGTCGCATAGGCGATGAGGAAGAATCGTTTCACGACATCATGGTCGGTCGCGGCATGGCGGCCCGCAGCCGTGGAACCACGGCACTTCGCCAGGCGGCGCCGGCGTGGCGGGGCGTGGCTACCCGCGCGACGTGACGAACCAGGCGGCCAGCTGGGCCCGCGATCGCAGCCCCAGCCGATCGCGGATCCGCTCGACGTGCGACTCGGCCGACCGCTCGGTGATGACCAGCTCCCGCGCGATCTCCCGGTTCGACATCCCCTGCGCGACCAGGGCGGCCACCTCCCACTGCCGCGGCGTGAGCTCGGGCGCGAACCGGCGCCGCACCCGGCCCAGCCCCAGGCCGGCGCGGATCGCGTCCACGACGCCGTCGGCGTCCCCGACAGCGGGGATGTGGGAGCGCCCGGGCAGCACCACCAGCTCGGCGCCGGGAATCCCGGCGGCCAGCCGCTCGCCCTCGGCCAGCGGCACCGCCCGATCGCCCGCGCGATGGACGACGACTGTCGGGGCCCGGACCCCTCCGAGGTCGGCTTCGACGCAGAGCGCGTAGCCGGCCGCGAGTACGCGCAGCGCGGCTTCGGCGGACGCCGCCTCCCGCTGCAGCGCGGCGAAGCTGGCGCGGAAGGCGGGCCCGGCCTCCGGGGCGAAGATCTCGGTCAGGACCTGCGATCCCAGGCCCCAATGCTTCTCCACCAGGCCGAGTACGTGCTCGCGTACCGCGGCCGGCCCGACTCGGGCGCCGTCGGCCCAGCCGCCGTAGAGGACGAGGCGCCGCACCGTCTCGGGCCGGCCGGCGGCCCAGCGGACGGCGAGCGCGGCCGACAGCGACATGCCGACGACGTCGAAGCGCTCGACCCCGACGGCAGCGGTCACCGCCCCGATGACCTCCATCTCGAGCTCGGCAAGAGCCGGGGACGACGGCGCGGCGTCCGAGAGCCCGCAGCCGGGCCGGTCGTAGCGGATCAGGGTCCGGCCGCGGGCAAGCGCCTCGAGGAAGCGGCGCTGCGGAGCCAGGGCCCAGTCGAGTTCGAGATGCGACACCCACCCCGGCGCGAGCAGCAGGGCGGGGCCGGTGCCCACGGTCGAGTAGGCGACCGAAGTGCCGTCCTCCAGACGGACTCGCCCGAGTCTGTGCTCCACGCGTCGATTCTGTCAGGACCGATCCCCACCGTAAGGTGGCACGGAGACAGCGTCAGGCAATCGATCCGACTCGCTCATGGACTGCCGATACGGCAGGTACCAGCAGACCGACAACGTCATCTTCGTCGGTTCCCTTATGAAGAGGTCTGCTAGCGCCCGTCGCTGCCAGAGGGTCTTGTGATCAGGGGGTGGGGATGATGCGTAGAACGTTGTCTCGCGCGGTAGCGACATCGGTGATGGCGGTCGCAGCCGCATGCGGAGGAAGCTCAACTCCGGCTGCTTCTCCGGCTGCCACCCCTGCGGCTGCGAAGTGTCCGTCCGGCGTCGACCTGTCGGGGAACCCGACCAAGTTCGCGTTGGCGCCGGGCACCGGAACCGGAGACGAGAGCTTTACTGTCACGGCCCGAACCACCAAGAACAACGGGATCCGCGTAGCGGATACCGACATCACGTTCATCCGGCGCGGCAACGTCCTGATCTCCGTCGACGAAAACGCCGCGCTCGCCCCGGCCACCGGAATCTCCGATGAGCTGATGGCGGCGGCCAAGGCGGCCGACGCCAAAGCCGCCAAAGGCTCAGCAGCCAAGGGCTAAAGGGCTAAGGGCTTGAATCTACTTCACTACCGCTTGCCTGCGGCGCCAGGGGTTCTTGCAGGTCCTGCGAGTCCTGCGGCTTGCGCGGCTTCTTCGCCCGGAGGAAGACCACTGCACCCCGGTAGGCCGGCCACACGAGCGCAAGTTCCTCGATGCCACCGGCGATCTTCGCCTTGCGGAAGGCCCCGGCGCCGGTCGGCGTTCCCAAAGCCATCGGCACCTTCCCGGCGGGATCCACGGTGACGGTCACCCGCTGGCCGACTTTCAGGCCGCTGTTCCCGGCGAGTTCGCCGGGAACCGGCTGGCCGGACAAGTCCGTGAAGTCCACCATGCGAGTGGGCGGATCCGCGCCGCCGTCCTGCCAGTACACGTGGGACACGATGGCTTGTACCTGCCGGCCGTGCTCGTGCAGCGCCCGCTCGTCCAAGCCCTGGTATATCTGAGCCGCCACGCCCAGCCCGCAGATCGCGACCACGACACCCCCGAAGAAGCCCATATCGAGGCCGTCTTCTTCTACGGCGAGCATCACGGCGTACAAGCCAATAGGCACGATGAACAGCGCCAAACCGCCGACGACATCGAGCCATATGTTGTCGACGAGGTACAGCCCGACGGCGACACCGATCTCAAAGCCCATCGTCACCGCGGAGTAGACCGCAAACAGCAGTACCGCCACAGCGAGCACGCATGATCGCCAGAGAACCGCCCCACCCATCGCTGCCTCCCGATTCCCCGGTCGTCTCCCATCGAAAGTAGTTGTCCCTGCTGACTGTCATGTTTCCTGCGCTGAATAATCCCAGCGCGGTCGCCGCGACTCTGCAAAGCTCTTGTCATGCCGGAGAAACTGACGCTCATCAACCCGTCCGGGCTGCATCCCACGTCCGGGTACGCGCATGTCACTGTCGTCGAAGCTGGACGAACGGCGCACCTCGCCGGGCTGTGCCCACTGGACGTGCAGGAGCAGATCGTCGGGGTCGGGGACCTCGATACGCAGATCGACCAGGTGGTCGCGAACGGGATGAGGATCCTGGCGGCGGTCGGCGCGACGCCCGCCGACGTCGTGCGAAGCGTCATCTACGTGGTGAGCGGCGACAGTTCGGTGTTGGGCGGAGCCTGGGACCGGTTGATGGCTTCCGAATTGGCTCCAGCGCTGGCCACGGCAAGTACCCTGCTGGGCGTCGCGTGCCTTGGATATACGAATCAGCTTGTAGAGGTGGATCTGACCGCCGCGTTGTGACAGCAGCACGCGAAACGCGTGCACCGAGGCTCGCCGACGGCGCGCAGAGCTGCTAGCAGTGCGCCAGCCGTCGGACGAACATTTCCACTGCCACCCTCGCTTCGAGCGCGAACGGCCGGTTCGCGTTCGCGTAGTCGACAGCCGGATCCGGTACTCCTGTCACGATTTTTAAGAGGTGGTCCGCGTCCGGGATGGGCTCGTACCGGGCGTCTCGGTCTCCGTGCAGCCCGCCGAGGAGCCGGTCTACTTCTGTCTCGGTGACCTGGACGTCCTTCGTCCCTCGCAGTACCAGCACCGGGAAGTCGTCTCCGAGCTGCCATGCCAAAACCGCCGGATCGTATTGGTCGGCCTGGTAGAGGAACGCCACGTTGGTCGGGCTCAGAATCGCCTTCAGCGCTGGGTCGTCGAGATCTGACGGCACGCCCTGGCCCGCGCGGATCGATGCGAACGCCGCCTGGAGCTGCACGATGTAGTGCGCCGCTGCCGCCTGCGAGAGCGTACCCGAGGCCGCAGCCTGCTGATACCGAGCGGTCAGCTGCGCCGCGAGCAGGTCCAGATACCGCTCACCCATCGGGGCCGCCAGGATCACGGCTCGCGGCGCCAACGGTGTTCCCTTCAGGCGGTTCGCCAGCCAGAGCGCGAACAGGCCGCCTTCGCTGTGGCCGACGATGACCAGTCGATGGGGGTCGACGCCGGGTTGCGATGCCATGGTGCGATAGGCGTCCAGCGCTTCTTGTGCGTAGAGGTTGAAGTCGATCCCCACTCCGCCCGGATGATGGCCGGGGCCGCCGCGGCCGGCTGTTTCGTCAACCGAGGGGGTTGAGACTCGAACTGACTCTCTTCCCCTTCCTCCCGGTACAGCCAGATAATGGCGCCATGCCTCTGGGTGCCGGCAAGGATGAGAGGAAGCCTTCGGCCAAAGCAGTCCAGGCGGCCGAGGAGAAGAGTCTGGGCACGCTGATCGAGACGTATCCGCTGCAAAAACGGACCCTCTTGAAGTTCAAGGACACCGGCCATCTCGTCCACCGCTATGAGAAAGGGCTGGTCGACAGCCCTCGGACAGGCTACGAACTCCCCGCCGCCATGCGGTACGACCAGATCTCCTCGGTACGTCAGTCCTCCATCCAGCACTACATCAACGGCTTCTACAACAGGACGTCATTCGGGTTCGCGATCACCTCGATGGCCGGCGAGGTCATCCGGTGGGAGGGAAGCTTCTTCGACCAGGACGTGTCTTCCGCTCCCGCCTTCAGCAAGGGAGACCCAAGGCTTCCGCAGTTCGGCGCAAAACTTGCCGAGAGGGTCTCAGAGGCCCGGCTACCGGCCCATGTCAAAGCCCTCAACGAAGGCAAGGCCCTGGTATTCGGCGCCATCGTCATCAGCCGGGAGGGCGTGCGCGTGCAGGACAGCGTGGTGCCGTGGTCGCAGGTCGAACCGCTGGCTACCGCTCGCGGCGCGGCGGTCGTCCAGCACTGGCCGACGCACAAGCCTCTGGTCCGTACGAACCTCGGTGCGATCCCGAACCTGCCGCTGTTCCTCACCCTGTTCGAGGAACTGCGTCGGGGACGATTGGTCTGAGCCGACTGACCTGTGTCGATTGAGCCGGCAGGGCTTCGGGGGCCAAGCCCTGCCAGTCCTGACTGAGAATCCGGTTGAGAATCCGGCTACCGACCTTGGCCACGCTACCCGGTTCGTCAGGCGGCGCCGGATGCCCAACGCGTCGATGTCCCGCTCAGTCCCGCGGCGTGAGCAGCTCGATGCCGGCCAGCAGGGTGGCCAGGACGTTGAGGCTGCTGAACAGGTCCGCCGTCGGAGCGGAGGTCGCCCACGTCACGGCCTTGGCCAGGAAGGCCTGGAACTCCGGCTGCTTGACGGCGGCCGCGACCGGGCCATTGGGAATCCGGGCCGCTTGCAGGACGCCTCGCATGAAGACGCCGATACCGGAGGCGTAGTCGGGAGCATCCCACTGTTCCAGCTTGTTCTGGGAGTTGGCCGGGTAGTAGGGCCAGAGCACGCCGTCCTTGTCGACCAGGTGGCGGGCGTAGCCGAGCAGCAGGGCGTTCAGGAGTGAGGCGATGATCGACTCGCTCGGGTTCAGCTGGTAGTAGGCCGCCAGCCCGGCGATCAGCAGGCCCTGGTCGCCGGCCCAGGAGGTCTGCGAGTCCCAGTTCTGCACCCTCGGGTATGCGCCGTTGTAGAACGCGTAGGTGCTCACCCGTTCGAGAACCACCGCCGAGCCATCGCCGAAGGTCACGTTCAGCAGACGGTCTCCCGCCGGCACCGGGTTGCTGGAGCTCAGACCCATCCACGCCTTCAGGAAGCCGTACTCGTCGGCGAGCTGCGACGCGCAGTTCGGTGCCGTCGGGTTGAGGCGTCGGGCCTGCTCGAAGCGGGCGGCGTTCAGCAGGTACAGTGCGTTGACGACCGTGAGCTGGTACGGGCCGAGGTGCATCGACGGGCCCGGCTGGGAGGGGTTGGGGTTGAACTCTGTCGGGCCGGTCCACTGCGGGGGCGTCCGCTCGACCGCGAACATGTCCTTCTGCCAGACGCCGTGCAGCCCGCTGCCGCGTCCGTTGTCGAGGCGCGGGGTGGCCCAGTACAGGGGCACCTCCGGCGGCACGGTGAAGAACACGTCGTTGTCACGGTTCTCGAAGACCTGCGGTGCACCGAGGTGCACCCGGTCCTTCAGACCCACGTCGATGAAGGACCAGGCCTGCTGGGCCACACCGGCGAAGCTGCCGTCCAGGCTGCCGAAGATCGGGCCGAAGGCCGGGTCGTAGGCCTTCGCCGCCGCGATCGACCACCACGCGAAGTCGTCGTACCAGTAGCCGGTGGTGCTGCGGTACTTGTTCAGGCCGTCCTGGGCGAGCCCCGGATCGGTCGCCGTCCCGAGGACGCGCACGCCATCGGTCAGGGTGTCGAAGACACACCCGACCTGCCAGTAGTTGTCGCTGGCGGTGAAGTAGCCCTTCAACGCGGCGTAGGCTTTCGCGGCATCCTGGCGGAGGTCTTCGATCTCCACCCGGGTGGGCGCGCGATGGTGCTGCTCCGTGTTCCGCCCGCGGTGGTGGCCGGCACGCTCGAAGTACTGTTCGAGGTCCTGCTCGAGATCCTGCTCCTGGTGGTGCTCGCTGTGGTGCTCGCTGTGGTGCTCGTCGTGGTGTCCGCGGTGGTGCTCGGCCTGGCTCACTGAAAGCCGCCTCTCCCTGTTCGAAAAAACATGAACAAACCGATCAAGGGACCTGAATCACCACGTCCCCCCGCAAGACTAGAGACCGAGACACACGTTTCTGATACAGGACGAGCCGGTCAACTTGCGCCGTCTGCGACGGTGCGGGTGCCGAGCGGCTGGCGCAGTGTCACGGTGGTCACGTACGAGGCCGCGATATTGGGCTGCACGCCACCGCAGTCCGCTCCCGGGGCTTGGCCCACCTGCACGGTGACAGTGACCGCGGTGGCGGTTTCGACGACGTCGACGCGGCCGAGCAGGTTGCACTGGGAAAGACCGCCGACCGTGTAGTGGACCTGAAGCTGCGCTCCCGGGCCGGCTTCATACTTAGTCCATTTGATCGGACGGAGGTTGACGGCTTCGCTGTGGGGACGTGCTTGGTTGGGCTCGGTAGGCGGTCCGGCGGTGGGCATGGGCAGGATCCCGGAGGAGGCCGCGCTGGTGGATTGTCCGGTGACGTTGCCGCCGCTGGAGGTGGAGGGCCCGCCGGCGTTGGCGGAGCCGGAGGGGTGCGAGGCGCACGCGGAGGCCGTGAGCAGCAGGCCGAAGGTGACGCCGGTTCGGAGGGTTCGCATCATGTTTCTTGGACTCCGCGATGAATCGGGTGGTTCCCGCCGTCGTGGGTGAAAAGCACGGGAACGCCGGGCCGAGGCCCGGCGTCCCCCCTTGTACGGCGTCGCTGGGACTTACCTGTCAGCCGACGAGGTAGCGGACCGATCCGTACAGGCTGGCGACCTGGTTGCCGTAGTACGGCGACCACATGTAGCTGTTGTAGCCGTTGTAGCGGAAGTCGTTGTGACCGTCGATGTAGCCGTAGCTGCCATTGAACGAGGACAGCCAGGGGCCGCCCGAGGAGCCACCGGTCATGTTGTTGGGCATGTAGACCGTGCAGTTGTCGAAGGGTGACTGGTAGGTGTAGTCACTGGCCGCGACCAGGTTGACGCCGGTGAATCCGGGGACCGGGTAGCCGAAGGCGTACATGTACTGGCCGATTCCGGCATTCCACTGGATGCCCTGGCCGCCCAGGTAGTTGTCGATCTCGTACCCGAACTGCGGGTACATCACCACGGCGCCGACGTCGTTGCAGAGGTCGTTGTTGTTGTTCAGGTAGGCGGTCGGCGTCCACAGCTGCTTGGCGTACCACACCCCGTAGGGGGCGACGCAGCCGCCGCTGCCGTTGTTGTAGCAGTTCGGCACGAAGGCCCAGTTGGTGGCCCACGTCTGGGTGTCGGTGACGCAGTGTCCGGCGGTCCACACCGTGGACTTGCCCTCAGAGTTCACCGTCGCGGCCGAGCACTGGTAGTTGATGTAGCTGCCGTTGATGTAGTACGTGCCGTACACCTTGCCGTTGGTGGCTGCCGGAGGGCTGCCGACGGGGTAGTTCGGGTAGTAGGCGGCGGCGTTCGGGGTGACCCCGGTCCCGGCCGAGACGGTGGCCTTGCCCGCCGCCGGTCCGACCTGGCCGGCCGCGCCCTGCGGCTTGGCCCCGCCGGTCGACGGGAGCTTGGCCGCGGCCGGCGGCAGCATCTTGAGCAGCTGGTCCTCCGGGATGGCCGCCTGCATGCGCGCCGGGGTCCAGTAGGCCGCCAGGGCCTTCTGGCGCGCCTCCGGCCCGGTGCCCTTGACCAGGGCCGCGGCCTCCGGGCTGAGCCCGGCGTCAGAGGACGACATCCCGGGGTGGGCCCCGGCGCCGGCGGAGGATGCCGTGGTGGCCTGAGCCGGCGACCCGAGCGCCAGCAGACCGGCGATGGTCGCCACGGCGACGGCGAGCACGCCGATCCGTCCCCGACCCTGGAGTCGTTTTCTGGTGGTGGTGGACATGACTCTCCCCTGTACTTGGAAGGCGGGACACGACACATGCATAGGTGCCGTTACAGAGCAGAAACCCGTTGCGCGCGCTGACGGGAGGTCAGAGGAACCAAGGAGAAGCGCAGGGTCAGAACGTATCAGTGTTCGATTACACTCGGCCACGCCCTGGAAACGCCCGGTGGCGAGTTGGCGCGAACGAGTCGCCACCGCGGCGTCGGCGCCGCACGGGCAGGGCAGCCGGTTGTCATTCCTCGGCGGCGATACTCCGTGTCGAAAACGTGATCCGGACAAGGAGGCGACAGGCCCGGCGTATTCTCGATTTTCTCGGCCTTCTGGCAGAAACCAGAAGAAACGCCGTCGCGGTTTGTCCGGATCCTACAGTTTGAGACGCCCGCCGGAGCTGGCGGCCCACTTCTTCCCGGCGGACGGTCTCGTCGTCGCAGCGGAACTGCAGGAACTCCAGGAAGCCCGGGCCGCCGCTGTCAGCGCACGGGCTTCGAGCCCGACACGACGAACGAGTCGGCGGTCGCGTGCGTGAGGACGTAGTTCTCGTAGCGGACGAGGTAGTCGTTGAAGCGGGGGTCGAGCAGGACGTCGCCGAACTGCGCGGGTGTCATCGCCGGCGGCTCGTTCTTGCCAGAGACGATGTACTGGCCGTTGACCTCCGCGTACGAGCCTTCCGTCGGCTCTGTCGCCACCGGGATGGAGACCGCCGCGGTGCCGATCAGGTATCGGCCGTAGTCGTGGTTCACGACGCTGTAGGCCACGGTGTTGGCCGTCTGGTCCATGGTGAGCGCGCCGTAGAACTGCGGGGCCGGGCGGGATTGGGCGCAGAACCGGTTGTGGCCCGCGGTCTGGTCCTTCATCAGGAAGGGCGTGCCGTCAGGGCCGGACACATAGGTGGCCGGCGGGTTGTCGACCGGGTTCGGTTGGCATTCGTCGAACGGGCCGTAGTGCTTCTTCTCATAGCTGCTGTCCGGCCACAGGTATTTGATACCGATCTGGGTCCGGCCCGCCGGAGTCTTCACGACCCACTGCTCGCCAGGGCCCGCGGACATACTCACGTCGGGGGCGTCCGGCAACGTCACCGTCGCGCCGGGCATGAGCGTCATCAACGTCTCGCCGGTCATGACGCACATGTCAACGGCCTGCTGCTGGGTTTCGGGCATCATGTTCGTGCTGACCGGCGCCAAGGCCGCGGACCAGTCCTTGCCGCACATCTGAAGCGCGGCCTTGTGGACTTCGGGCGTCGGGTCGACCGGCTTGCTCTCGGCGACCGGAGGGAAGATCGGACGGGGGTGCGGTGGCTCGGCGGCCGGGGGCCGGCTGCCACCGCCACCGGTCGAGGAGTCGGTTCCCGGCCGGACGGCATACGCGCCGACGGCCACGAGAAGCAGCGCCAGCGGCGAGGCTGCCACAGCGATCCGCCTGCGACGCCGGGTGCGACGCTTGAGCCGCGCGCCCTCCACCGCGCCGGCCACGATGTCCACCGGCGGCGGCTCGTCCCGCAGGGTCGCCTCGAAGATCTCTCGGACGTTCTGAGTCACGGCGTCATCCGTTCTGAGCAGCCGGCGATGCGGGATGGACAGGGGTGGGGTCGTCGGCTTCTGTGAAGGAGTCGCCAAGGATCTCGCGCAGCCGGGCCAGGGCTCGCGACGACTGGCTCTTGACGTTGCCGGTCGAGCAGCCGAGCGCGGCCGCCGTCGCCTCCACGCTCAGGTCTTCCCAGAACCGCAGCACCAGCACGGCCCGGCCGCGCGGGGCCAGCTCGTCCAGCGCGGACAGCAACGTCACCCGGAGCTCCGGCTGCTCCGGCGGACGTACGGAGAAATCACGCTCGGCCTTCAGGGTGAAGTCGGTGGCGCGAACGTGGTCCCGCCGACGCTTCTTACTGTCGCTCAAATAGGCGTGAACGAGCACCTTGTGCGCATATGCGTCCACTGCGTCGGCACGGCGTACGCGGTTCCAGTGCAGGCAGAGATTGAGCAGCGCGGTCTGCGCGAGGTCCTGCGCGTCATCCCAGTTCCCGCACAGCAGGAACGCCAGGCGCCGCATGTGCCCCTGCCGCGCCTGCGCGAACACGGTGAACTCATCGAGGTTGTCCATCTAACCCCCGCTATCCCTGCCTGGCGTTCCCAGCGGTGGAGCACCCGATCGTGCTCCGCCCGAAGATTCTGAGTGAGCCGAGGCCCGCCAGGTTGCATCGGGAGCTGAGTTCTCACCTCCCGTCCCGGCGATCCCGTTTCTAGCTCCGCTCCCCCAGCATCGCTTCGAAGCCGTCGAGGATGGCCTTCAGCCCGAACTCGAAGCTGTCCTCCGGCGTCGCCGCGTAGTCCGCCGCGGGCGTCTCGATGCGGTCGCGCAGGCGGGGGAAGTCGCGGGCGATCTCGACGGCGTGGCCCATGGCTTCGTCGAGCGAGCGCGCGGCGGCGGGACCGCCGGCGGCGAGGCGGCGGTTGAGGGAGACCAGGGCGGCGGGGGCCAGGGCGCTGCCCAGGACGTACGTCAGCACCGTGGCGGCGGCCCGGTCGGCGTCGGCGGGGCTGAGGCCGGCGGATTCGTAGACGGCGAGCGTGTGGTCGTCGTGGCGGGACTTGCCGGGACCGTACAGCAGGTAGCCGCCGAAGGCCTGGCTCAGCCAGGGATGGCGGATCAGCGTCGCGTGCAGGCTGCGGGCGGTGTCGGCGGCGGCGGCACGCCAGCCGGACCGACCGGGGTCGGCGAGGTCGACTCCGGTCCAGACGGCGTCGGCGGCGAGCCGGACCAGCTCGTCCTTGGTCTTGATGTGCCAGTAGACGGCGGTCGCCGCGGCGTTGAGCCGCTTGCCGAGCGCGCGCATGTTGAGGCCGTCGAGGCCTTCTTCGTCGAGCAGGGCGATGGCGGACCGGACGATCTGGTCCGGCGTGAGCGTGCTTCTCGGCATGGCGCAAGTGTACTTGCACTTAGTTCAAGAGCGGGCTAGGGTCTCACTTGAACTTAGTGCAAGTCGCTCAAGGGGAAGGCGGAGGCCGAGATGGCATCGCAGGAGATCGCACAGGAAATGGCCACCTTCGTCGAGGCGGCGGCCGAGGCTTACGGCGTACCGGGCATCAGCGTCGGGGTGCTGTATGAGGGTATTGAGACCTATGCCGGGTCCGGCGTCACCAACGTCGACCACCCGGTGCCGGTGGACGAACGGACCCTGTTCCACATCGCCTCCGCCACCAAGTCGTTCACCGCGACCGCGCTGCTGCGGCTGGCGGCCGCCGGCCGGGTCGACCTGGACGCGCCGGTGCAGAGCTACGTTCCCGAGCTGGCGCTCGCCGATAAGCGGCACGCCGAGCGGATCACCGTCCGGCAGCTGCTGAACCACACCGCCGGCCTGGAGTGGAACCTGATCGACACCGACGAGGGCGACGGGTCGCTGGCCGACTTCGTGGCCAAGCTGGAGTCGCTGCCGCTGATCGCCGAGCCGGGCGCCCGGGCGTCGTACAGCCAGGCCGGCTACAACATCCTGGGCCGGGTCATCGAGAACGTCACCGGGCAGGCGTACGAGAAGGCGATGGCCGACCTTGTGCTGGCGCCGCTGAGCCTCGATGACACTGTGTACGACCTCGATGAAGTCGTACGGCGCAAGTTCGCGATCGGCCACAAGCGCCAGGAGGACGGGTCGCTGCGGACCGCCACTCCGTGGAAGGCGTACCCGGCCGGGGCGCGCGGCAACAACCCCGGTGGTGGCGGTGTGTCGACCACTCGGGACCTGCTGCGGTGGGCTCGGTTCCACCTGGGTGAGGCGGTGGGTGACGGCCCCGGCGTGCTGTCTGTGGAAGACCGTCGGGTGATGCAGCAGCCGTCCGCCGAGCTGCTGGGGTCGAGCCTGGGAGACGCGTTCGGGTTCGGGTGGTTCCTGAAGGAGATCGGCGGCGTCGCCACCTTCGGCCACGGCGGATCGGGGAACGGTCAGTTCGCAGAGCTGTTGGTCGTCCCGGAGCGGGGCTTCGCGATCGCCGTTCTGAGCAACAGCCCGGAGGGCTACCAGCTGAACCAGGCGGTGGTGAAGTGGGCACTGGAGCACTGCCTCGGCGTGGTCGAGGCGGACCCGGAGCCGGTGCCGTATGACGCCGCGCGCGGCCGCGAGGTCGTGGGCCGCTACGAGATCGACGCGATGAACCTGGACATCGCCGACGACGGCGGACGGCTGACCCTGGCCGTGGAGATCAAGCCGGAGATCCGCGCCGCGTCCGACGCGGACATGCCGCCGGACCTCGCTCCCGCCGCCATGGGTTTCCTGGCCGAGGACGGCGACGACTACATCGTCACCGAGGGCGACCTGAAGGGTCAGCGCGGGTACTTCTCGCGCGACGAGAGCGGCGCGGTGGTCGGCGTCGACTTGGCAGGGCGGCTCTTCGCGCGGAAGGGCTGAGGACGGTTGACGGGCGGCCGCCCACCCTCTGATGGGCCGCCGCTCCTACGACTTCTGCGTCGGCGAAGGCGGCTGGGGCGACGGTGGGCCGGTGGGGCAGACGCCTACGAAACACTGACCTGATCAACCGGGGTCAGTAGATGCAAGCCCTACGTTCCCGTCAGTAACACAGCATGCCGTTCACGGCGAACGTGGCGGGTGAGACCTTGCTGAGGGTCCAGGTGCCCTGGAACCCGAGCGACTGACTGCCACCGGGCGGGATGGAGGCGTTGTAGCCGAGGTTGGCGGCGGTGACGCTGGTGTCGTTCTGGGTGACGGCCGCGTTCCAGGCGTTGGTGATCTTCTGGTCGCCGGGGAAGGTGAAGCCCAGCGACCAGCCGTTGATCGCGGCCGTGCCGTTGTTCGTGATCGTGACGTTGGCTGTGAAGCCGCCGGGCCAGTAGGTGGGGGTGAAGGTGACGTAGCAGCTGTCGGGAGTCGGTTGGATGATCCCGAGGTTGGCGGCGGCGGTGGCCACCACGCCCGTCACGCCGTTCTCATACACGTTCACGACCAGGAGCAGGCCGTTGGCCAGGCAGGTGGCGACCGGGTCGCCCACCTGGAAGGTCACGGTGGCGGTGGCGCCGGGCGCGATGGAGTAGGGGAACGCGACCGGGTCCAGGGCCGGGCAGCCGGGCGGCGGGCCCGAGCCGGACCAGGTGAGCCGGAAGGACCAGTCGGTCATGCCCGCCACGACTTGGCTGGTGCAGTTCTGCAGGACCAGGGTCGCCGTCGACAACCGGGTGGGCGGGACGGCGACCGGGCTGAAGTCGAGCTGGCGGACGGCGAACTCGTCGGCGGTGCACGCGGGGGCGAACAGCAGCGTGGCCGACGCGGTGGCGACCGTGCCGACACCGGTCACGCTCACGCTCGTACTCATGCGCAGCGAGGTCGGCTGACATCCCGAAAAGCCCGGGTCGCCGTAGGTGTTGGTGAGGGTGTAGCTGCGGCCGGGGGCGATCGTGAAGGGGTAGGGATAGCCGGGGTCCAGGACCGGGCAGCCCTGTCCGGCGTACTGGCCGTAGAAGATGGCCGAGCCCTGCACGGTCTGGCTGCCGCAGTTCTGCAGGACCAGGGTGAGGGGGGCGTGGCCGCCGGGCGGGACGCTGGACGGGTTGAACGCGAACTGGCTGATGGAGACTCCGCTGGTGCACGCCGTCGTAGTGGCGGCCTGCGGAGCGGCGTTGGCAGTGCCTGGAACCAGTAGCCCTGCCAGTGTCACCACCACGGCCAGGACGGACAACAGAACCCTGCGCACCATTACCGGCTCTCCTTCTCCTGGACCCTGTCAGTGCCCGTCCGGTCGCCCGGCGAATGCGGACGACCGACACCGGTGTGCCGTGCGATGAGTCAGCGTAGACGGGTGTTCGCACGGCACAAGGGCACTGCGGATCCCCGGTTTCCCGGCCCTGATCAGGCAGTCGCCGCATGGGAGCCGCTATGTAGCTTTCACGCCGCGAGGCAGGGCGCTTACGCGGTCACGGCGGGCTTGAGGGCCTCTTCGGCGAACTCGGAGGTCGACCTGGACCGAATCAGGCAGCACCTGCACCGCGTCATGCAGCCGCCGACGGGTACGGCGTGAGGACGATGCGGCCGAAGACCGCGCCGCCGTCCATCAAGCGATGCGCCTCATCAGCCTGATCCAGCACCATCACCTTGTGGACGACGGGATGCAGGGCTCCTCTGACGGCGGCCTCGAACAACTCGGATCGCGCTCCGCCGGCGCTGCCTCGCACGCCATCGCTCGTCGAGGAGACGGTCGGCGTTAGACGCAAAGCGCGTTGAGTGGTTGCCCGTTCAGACCGCGAAGGTAATGACCAACTCGTCCGCTTCGGGCTGCGTCTGCTTCTTCAGGCTGCGTCAAGGCCGGCCACGATCACCTTGGTCAGCCGGGCGAGATAGGCCTCGTCCACCTCGTCGTCGGTGCGGAGCAGGCGGAGCAGCAGCGGCGAGACAAGCAGGTCGAGACTGAGTTCGCGGTCGATGTCGGCGCTGAGTTCGCCGCGCTCGACGGCGCGGGTGAGCACCGCGGCCGCGGCCGTGCGGCGCGGCCTGTCGACCACGTCGTGCAGGGCGTCGGCCAGTTCGGGGATGCGCGTGGTCTCGACCAGGACGTCCAGGGCGATCCGTTTGGTGCGCGGATCGGCCACCTGCTTGACGATCACGTCCAGGAACCCGCGCACGTCGCCGGCCAGCGAACCGGTGTCCGGCACCTCGGGCAGGTTGTTCAGGATCGAGGCCCCGACCAGATCGATCAGCATCGCCTGTTTGGACGGCCAGCGGCGGTACACGGCCGCCTTGCCGACGCCGGCCCGGCGCGCGACCGCGTCCATCGACATGCGGGCGTAGCCGATCTCGGCGAGCTGGTCGAACATCGCGCTGGTGATGGCGGCGGTGACGGTTTCCTGGAGTACCGCCGCTCCCGCTGGTTTCCGCTGCTCGTTCGCCATGCTCGGATCATACACGCGACGGAACGGTTGCGTTCCATCGTGACCCGGAGCTAGCCTCCTTGAAGGACGACGGAACGGTTTCGTTCCGACGTAAGTCCGGACCGATCTCCGACGCATCTCGAAGGGGCAGCCATGAAGATCCACCCACTGCGCATCGGTCGTACCAAGGTGCCGTTCGGCCAGTTCTACGGCGGCCTGCAGGGGTTCTCGCTGGGCGAGTTCGCCGCGGACAAGGACCACTTCATCTGGGTGCCGATCCACGCGTACCTGATCGAGCACCCGGCCGCCGGGCCGGTGCTGGTCGACACCGGGATCAGCCCGGAGCAGGCCGCGCACGCCGACTACTATCGCGGCTCGATCATGGAGCACGTGATGGACACCGACGAGTACGACCTGCCGCCGGACCAGACGATGACGGCGCAGCTGGCGCGGCTGGGCTGCGCGCCGCAGGACATCCGCGCGGTGATCGTCACCCACTTCCACGAGGACCACATCGGTTCGCTGAACCTGTTCGCGCACGCCCCGGTGTATCTGGGAGCGGCCGAGTACGCCGCCCGGGAGGAGAAGGTGTTCGGCCTGGTGCCGCTGGCCTATCCGCCGTCGATCGCGGCGATCACCGACTGGCGGCCGATCACGTTCACCGGCTCCGCCATCGGCGGGTTCACCGGCTCGGCCGACTTGTTCGGGGACGGGAGCGTACTCGCGCTGCCCACGCCCGGACACAGCCCGGGCAGCACCAGCGTGCTGGTGGACCACCGGTTCCTGCTGACCGGGGACGCGCTCTACACCATCCGGCACCTCGCGGTGGATCAGGTCCGGGCGATCCAGACCGGCGACGAGACGCAGTATGTTGATTCTGTACGCCGGATCCAGTGGCTCCGCCGTGAACTCCCTGAACTGGTCGTCCTCACCGCGCACGACCACACCGACTACGGCACACGGCTGATCGGCGGGCTCGCCGACGGCGAGCTGTCCGACGCCGACCTGGCCTGGGCCAAGTCCTACGAGCGAGCCACCTTCGACGAGCTGGCCAACCTTAATCCGGCCCGGCTGCCGCGCTTCGTATCAGCCGGGGCCGGAGCCCGGGTCGGCCACGCGGCCTGAGCGCTCCTAGACCGCTTGGATCACCTATGAATAGGCTCCGGTTCTTGAAGCAGCGCATCGAAGCCATCAACAGCCATCATCGAGGTGACCACCATGACTGAGTTGAACCTGGCCGGCTGGGACATGAACAAGGCGGACGAGGTGGAGTGGCAGCCGTGGGGCAGCCCTGGAAGCGACGCCCGGGCCAAGGTGCTCGGGTCCGGCGACGGCTACTACATCTGCCTCATCGAGGCCGGCACGGGGTACAAGGGCGACTGGCATGAGCACGCCCACGTCGAGATGTTCTACCTGGTATCCGGACGGATCCGGAATCAGGGCGTGGAGCTGGAGACCGGTAGTGGTTACGCGGCCGCTGCGGGGTCGGTCCACGAGGACTTCGAAGTTCTCGCCCCGTCCACCTACCTGTCGATCTTCAAGCTCTGAGAAGCGCGCAGCACCGATCAGCGCCGCCCGGCCAGGGAAATATCCTGGCCGGGCTTGGTGTGTAGGCACTGAACGCATCAGCCGAACCGTTGTAGGGAACCGGGGTGACGCCGTCAGCAGGCGAGCGCCGCCAATGCCCCCGCGCGAGCGGCCTCGGTCATCGTGAACGGCAGGCCCTCGCGCACCACCGCGACCCGGCGGCCGTCGGCCACCGGGACGATGAGCACCGTGGCGTCCGCGACACCCTCGGTCCCGGAGTCCCACCACGCGTCGTCGGCGTCGAGCAGGTCGGCCAGCACCTCGGGAAGCGTGTCCGGGGCGGCCACCAGGGCAGCGGCCAGCTGCAGGGCCTTGGTCGGGACGTCGACGATGTCGTGCGGGTCGGCCGGGACCGCGGTGACCTGGGCTCCGCCGGCGCCGGTGACCGTCTCGATCAGCCGGAAGCGGCCGACCTCCTCGGGGACGTTGACGAAGAACTCGTCGACCGGGCCGCCGGCGTGCGTCTGGACGCTGAAGCCGAACACGTTGCCACCGCAGGCGGCGATCGCCGCGGTGACCGCGGCCAGCCGGCCCGGCTCGTCTTCCAGTGCCGCGCGAATCCGCCACAGAGCCATGGTCTTCTCTCGTCTCGGAGAGCCCCGGCGAAAGCCGCGGCGGACCGACCCGCCATGGTGGTCTGAGCGAATGTTCCCACGTCTGGGGCACGGCAGTCGCCGGTGTCCGTGGTACGTGCACCTCACCTAGACGATTGATTCCTGGGGGTACCGGCGCGAAACGTCTGATCAGCGGCGCCTGGCCGCCCCGGCCGGCCACCCACAGCCAACCAGGATGAGGGCGGCCGTCCGTGACGCCCAGGCTTGCTGCTGAGCCGTTTCGCAAGACTGCTTGTCAGGCTGCGGTTCTGGATGCCGGAACCCCCAGGAATCAATCGTCTAGCGGAGGTCACCCGTACGTTACGGAACTGAGCGAGCAGTAGTAGAACAGGTAGGTCACGCCATAGCCCGGGCTGTAGTTGTAATCGGCGACTCTTCCGATCGCGTGGACTGTCGATGTCCCGCCGCTGATGCCGTAGTTGTAGCCCTCCCACATGGGGTAGCCCCCGCCCTGCGGCTGGTTGTCGCAGTAGGTCGGCTGGTACGAGAAGCTGATGGTGCTGGTCGGGATGGAGATGGTGTAGACCTTGGTAGTGCCGTCCGCATAGCTCGAGCCGGGCGGCGAGTACCACCCGGAGCCGGTGTTGATGTACAGCCCGTAGGGCAGGCCCGTGTCGCAGCTGAAGGACAGGACCATAGTGCGCGTGTCGGCTGACGCCGGGGCCGACGCGGCGACCGTCGTCGCCAGAACGGCGGCGCTCACCGAGCAGAGTGCGGCGATCCTCCTGCGCAGACTTCTCTTGACCATCGACGATACCTGTCCTTCCTGGGGCCGAGGCCGTCCCGTGTGTCAGGTGGTTCACGGGACCTACGGCCGTATCGTGGCGTCCGGCCGCGGCGGTCGTCGCGGATTCCGTGCACCGCCGGAAAGCTCCGAACAGCGGCGCACATCACCGAGCCGCGGCCGGCGGGACAGGCACGGCCGATCGCCAGGAATCAGGTCTCTGATTCGCGCCGGGCGCGGTCACGTACTGCCTGCGCGCTCCCGAGCGGCTTCATCGTGGCCTTCCGGCGCCGGACGCTGCTGGAAGATCTCTGGCTCTGCGCGACTCCCGAGGGTACGCGGCGCTGATACGCGGCACGTTTCCTGCGGCCCCAGCGCCACGAGAAAGTGCCGGGCCCAGCGGTTCACGTCATGGGTCAGCACTTGCCGGCGCAAGACGCGCATCCGCTGGTGCTCCTCGGCCGGATCCATGGTGAGAGCCCGAAGCAACGCGTTCTTGACGCCGTCCAGGTCGTGCGGGTTAACCAGCAGTGCACTGGTCAGCTCCGCCGCCGCGCCGGCGAACTCGGACAGGACAAGGGTTCCGTCCAGGCCGTGCCGGGAGGCCACATACTCCTTGCAGACCAGGTTCATGCCGTCGCGCACCGGCGTGACCACCATGACGTCGGCGGCGCGGTAGAACGCGATCAGCTCGTCCCGGCCGACCGACTGGTGCAGGTAGTGCACGACGGGGTGGCCGACCCGGCTGAACTGCCCGTTGATCCGGCCGACCTGGCTCTCGATGCTGTCCCGCATCAGCCGGTACTGCTCGACCCGCTCCCGGCTCGGCGTGGCCAGCTGGACCATCACCACGTCGGCCGGGTCGACGCGCTCCTCCACCAGCAGCTCGTAGAGCGCTCGCAGCCGCACGTCGATCCCCTTGGTGTAGTCCAGCCGGTCCACGCCGAGGAGTATCTGCTTGGGGTTGCCGAGCTCGGCGCGCAACTGCTGGGCACGGACGTCGATGTCCTTGCGGCGGGACAGGGTGTCGAATTTCTGCGCGTCGATCGAAATGGGGAACGCCCCGACCTGGACCTGCCGGCCTTCGACCTGGATCGCACCGGACCGGCTGCGCGCGCCGACGTCCGTCCTCGCGGCCGGCTCCCCGTCGAGCAGCCGGCGGGCCAGCCAGTTGAAGTTCCGTGCGCCGTCGGCCAGTTGGAAGCCGACCAGGTCGGCGCCGAGCAGACCGCGGATGATCTCACTGCGCCAGGGCAGCCGCATGAACAACTCGACCGGCGGAAACGGTATATGCAGGAAGAATCCGATGCGCAGATCGGGCCGTTGATCGCGCAGCATGGCCGGGACCAGCTGCAGCTGGTAGTCCTGGATCCAGACCGTCGCGCCCTCGGCGGTGATGGCGGCAGCGGCGTCGGCGAATCTCCGGTTGACCTTGACATAGCTGTCCCACCAGGTCCGGTGGAACTCCGGCGGTGCGACCGCGTCGTGGTAGAGCGGCCACAGGGTGCCGTTGCAGAACCCTTCGTAATAGTCCTGGACCTCGGCGGCGGACAGGGCCACCGGGTGCAGCAGCATGTCCTTCTCGACGAAGGCGGGGACGTGGGCGTCGGCCACGCCCGGCCAGCCGACCCAGGCGCCCTTCCGGGACTGCAGGAAGGGTTCCAGCGCCGAGACCAAGCCGCCGGGGCTGTGCCGCCAGCGTTCGGTGCCGTCGTCGAGGCGTTCCAGATCCACCGGGAGCCGGTTCGCCACGACGACGAAGTCCACTCCGTGACCTCCTGTGGTAGTCACGCGAGTATTCTCCCCATCTCAGGGGTTTCACCACTCATGTCATACCTCACTGTCAAGTATCCGTAATTCCCTAGAGTGCCCGGGGCCTCTCTAGGCAAACCTTGCGTTCGACGCGCGAGAAAGGGCTCTGACCTGCGTGAACGTCAAGATTGATCGGTGCTGACAGAAGGCTTTGACAACGTGTTGCTCTATTTGGCCGTCCGTGGCGACGGACCCGCTTCCGCCCCGCAGACCGCGGTGAACAGGGAGAACGCGCTGCCGCCGGGATGAAATCCCGGCGGCTTTCCTGCGGCGTACGTCCCGATGCGGCTACCAGCCTGCAATTTCGAACAAAAAGGTTAAAGTCTGATGTCGGGGACGTTGACGAGTTGCGAGCTCAGGCAGTGCCCTGATACTGAGCCAGCAGGTTCGCGCACCGGATCAGCCCGATGTGCGAGTACGCCTGCGGATGGTTGC
>JABFWL010000709.1 GCA_013362315.1 Catenulispora sp.
GACTGTCGGTTCCGGCCGATCCCCTGCTGCGGATGGTCCAGCTCGACTCCGGAACCTGGCCCGCCGGGCCCGACCAGGTCGTCGTCGACGCGCACACGGCCTCGAAGCTTCACCTGAAGCCTGGCAGTACCCTGCGAGTCGCGCTCGCCACGGGCGCCCGCGGCTTCGTCGTCACCGGCACCATCGGCTTCGGCGGCGCCGGTGACATCGCGGGTCTGAGTGTCGTCGGTTTCCCTTCCGGCACCGCCGGCCGGCTGCTCGGCACCGCGGGGGCGTACGCCGCGGTCGAAGCCGCGCCGGCGGCCGGCCTCGATTCGGCGGTGCTGCAACAACACCAGATGCTGCGCAGTCCGCGGCGCGTGGCCGGCACCACCGGGACGCTCGCCGTGTCCGTCGCCACCGTGTCCGTCGCCACCGTGTCCGTCGCCACCGTGTCGATCGTCGCCGCACTCGCCGCGGCGGTCTCCGCCAGCGACGCCGCCGAGGTTCAGCGGTCGTTGCACGCGGACTTCGTGGTCAGCACCTCGCCGCAGGCCACGCTCGACACCGCCCTGGCCAGGCGCATCGCCGCCATCCCCGGCGTCACCGGCACCGCCGCGATCCCCTGCGGGATCGTCAAGTTCCCCGGCGACTCCGAACGAGCCTGCGGCATCGACCCGGCGACCTTCGAACGCTACGCCGACCTGCACGTCACGCGGGGCAGCCGCGCCGACCTGACTGCCGGAACCATCGCGGTCAGCGCGCTGTCAGCCGCCCGCAACGGCTGGCACCTCGGCCAGACCGTGGCCGCCACCTTCCCGGCGGGCGGCACCGAGAACCTCCGCGTCGTCGCGCTCTTCGACGATGAACAAGTCGCCAGCGCCTACCTCATTCCCGCCGCGGACTACGCCCAGTGGTTTCCCGCCTCGCTCCAGGGCGACTACCTGATCCTGATCACCGCGGCCGCAGGCAAAAGCAGTCCCGTCCACGCCGCGTTGGCGGTGCTCCTCTCCGATTACCCCCAAGCGTTCCTGGACGACAAAGCGGGCTTCATCCACCGCACCGTCGCGGGTATCGACCTGCTGATGACCATGATGACCGGCCTGCTCGCCCTCAGCCTGCTGATCGGTCTGCTGTCGTTGACGACCAGCCTGGCGCTGAGCGTGCTGGAACGCACCCGGGAGACCGGGCTGCTGCGCGCGATCGGCGCCGAAGCCCGGCAGATCAAGGCGCTCATCCGCGCCGACGCCATCGTGGCCGGGCTTCTCGCCGCGGCCGTCCCGGCCCGACGCGCCGCCCGCATGAATGTTCTGGAATCGCTGGCGGCGCAATAGCCGGCCGGCGAGGAACCGCTCCGTTCGCCTCGACGCGATCAGTGCGAGTCGGTCGGTGCGGCCGGCCCGGCCGAGGTCGGCAGTCCGCTTCTGATGCTCGCGGACGAGCCCACGGGGAACCTCGACAGCGCCGCGGCCTTCCGAAGCGCTGCGGCTGTCGGTCTTCGGCGCGCGGACAGCGCAGCTGAAGCGGCGCGGCGGCGCTCCCGGGATGCCGGAGCGCCGCCGCGGTGTGTCACTAGCTGATGGTCACCGCGGTGTCGTCGACCACGAATGAGGTCTGCAGCGAGGCGTCCTCGGTGCCGAGGAACTTGAGGGTGATGGTCTGGCCTGCCCAGGGGGCCAGGTTGTACGAGTGCTGCAGGTATCCGGTCGCGTGGTTCAGGTTGGAGAACGTCGCCACGGTGGTGATGGTGCCCTGGGCAGTGATCACTTGGACCTGGAGCTTGTCGAAGGCGGTCGTGATGGTGGTCTCGCTGGTGTCGATGTGCAGCCAGAAGGAGAGGACCTCCGAGGTGCAGGGTGCGGGAGGGATCGCCACGGGCTGGGACAGCGTGTCGGTGTGGGTCGTGCCGTAGCCGTCGAGCCAGGCTACGAACTTGCCGGTGTGCGCCGCCTCGCCCCCGGTGGCGCTCGAGACCACGGCGGGCGTGCTGCTCCAGGGCGCCGTGCCGGTCTCGAAGCCGGGGTTGCCCAGCTTCTGTCCGGCGGCCGAGCAAGGAGTGGTGACGACGGAAGTACCGGCGGCGGAGGCGCTGGACACGACCGCCGTCGCCAATATGGCGGCGGAGGAGACGGTGATCGCGGCACGGGCGGCGCTCAGGGACAGACGCATGGCGGTGGGTTCCCCTCGGAATCGGATGGACGGCACGGGAAGCTCAGCCGCCGACAACAGGAGCCGCCACAAGGTCGTTTAAATACGGTCGCCCGCTTAGAGATATCCCTCTCCCCCAGTGACCAGCGGAATTCCAGCGCTCCGGTCACTGACCTGAAACAGGCCCCCACAAAAGCTGAGGACAGAAGGGCTGAGGCTCAGCCGAGCCACTGGTAGACGTTCTCCGGTCGTCCCGGTCCGCCGTACCTCGGCTGCCCCGAGACCAGATGCCGGGCCGCCAGGTACTCCAAGTACCGCCGAGCGGTGGGGGCGGACACGCCGACACGTTCGGCCAGGCCGGACGCCGTGAGCGGGGAGTCGGCCCGCAGCGTCTCGACGACGGTCGCCAAGGTGCTCTCGGACAAGCCCTTGGGCAGGTGCGGCCGCCGGGGCGAGCGCAGGCCGGCCAGCATCCGGTCCAGGTCCTCCTGGACCAGGGCGCCGGTGCCGGGCGCCAGCGCCGCGCGCCGGAACTCGGCGTAGGCCTCCAGCTTGGCGCGGAAGGTCGCGATCTGGAACGGCTTGATGAGGTACTGGACGATGCCCAGGGACACCGCGGCCCGCACCGTCGGCAGGTCCCGGGCCGAGGTGACGGCGATGACGTCGACGGTGTCGCCCCGGGCGCGCAGCGTCCGGCACACGTCGAGGCCGGTCATGTCGGGCAGGTACACGTCGAGCAGGACCAGGTCGACCGCGCTGACCGTGAGCACGCGCAGGGCCTCGGTCCCGGTGCCGGCGACGCCCGCCACCTCGAAGCCGGGCATCCGGCCGACGTAGACGCGGTGCGCCTCGGCGATGACCGGGTCGTCCTCGACGATCAGGGTGCGGATCGGGGCCGGCAGTGTCCCGGTCACAGGTTCGCTCCCTGACCCGCGGCCTGATCCGCTGCCGGGCTCTCGGCCTGGTCCGCACCCTGATTCGCTGCCCGACCCGCTGCCTGATCCACAGCCTGATCCGCTCCCAGGTCGGCAACCTGATCCACTCGACCAGGCCCCTGGCGCGCGGAGCTCAGGCCGGCCACCCGCCGGCGTGGCACCGTCGCCTCGAAGACCGCCCCGCCACCCTCGCCACGCGACACCGCCACCCGGCCGCCGTGCCGCCCGACGATCTGCTCGACCAGCGCCAGCCCGAGGCCGTGCCCGGAGCCCGGCTTCGTGGTGTAGCCGCGGGCGAAGACTTCGGCGACCCGTTCCGGCGGAATGCCCGGCCCGCTGTCGCTGACCCGGACGCCGAACTCCACCTCGTCGTCCCACATCTCGACGGCCACCCAGCGGTCGGCCGCCGCGTCGCCCGCCTGCGCGTCGGGCTGGACGGCGGCCGCCACCGCGTTGTCGATGAGGTTGCCGACCAGCGTCACGGCGTCGGTCACGGCCAGCGGCAGGTCGCGGACCGCCGTGGTGTCGCCGACCGACAGCTCCACGCCCCGCTCCCGCGCCTGCGTCACCTTGCCCAGCAGCAGCGCCGCCAAGACCGGCTCCTCGACGGCGCCCATGATGCGGTCGACCAGCTCCTGGTGGGTGGCCAGCTCGGTGGTCGCGAAGCGCACGGCGTCGTGCGGGCGGTCCAGCTCGATCAGCGTCACCACGGTGTGCATGCGGTTGGCCGCCTCGTGGTTGGAGGCCCGCAGCGCCTCGGCGAAGCCCCGGACGGACGCCAGCTCGTCGGTGAGCGCCTGGATCTCGGTGCGGTCGCGCAGGGTCACGACCGTGCCCAGGGTCCGGCCGCCGCGCCGGGCCGTGGTCTGGTTGACGGTCAGCACGCGGCTGGCGGTCAGGTGGATCTCGTCGGCGACGTCGCGGCCCTCGGACAGGGCCGCGCCCAGCGAGCCGTCGACCGCGAGCTCGGCCGGCCGCCTGCCGTGCCGGTCCTCGGGCAGGTCCAGCAGGCGCACCGCCTCGTCGTTGGCCAGGATCAGGCGGCCGGCGGGGTCCAGGAGCAGCAGGCCCTCGCGCATCGCGTGCATCACGGCGTCATGGTGCTCGTACAGCTCGGCCAGCGCCACCGGCCCCAGCCCCATGGTCTGGCCGCGGACCCGCCGGCCGACCGCGTAGGCGCCCAGCACCGCCACGCCGAGCGCCGCCGCGCAGATCGCGATCACCGCGGGCAGCTGCTGGGCGAACAGGGATCCGAGCCGGTGCTCCGTGATCCCGACCGAGACCAGCCCGGCGACCCGGCCGCCGCCGTCCAGGACCGGCACGACCGAGCGCACCGAGGGCCCCAGGGAGCCCGCGTAGGTCTCGGTGAACGGATGCCCGGCCTGGGCCTGGGCGATGTGGCCGGCGAACTCGCCGCCGATCAGCGCCGGGGTGGGGTGGGTGTAACGGATCCCCTGCGGGCTCATCACGACCACGAAGTCGACGCCGGCCTGCAGGCGCAGCCGTTCGGCGAGCGGCTGCAGCACCGCGCTCGGGTTCGGCGAGGTCACAGCGGCCACGGTGGACGGCGCGGCGGCCAGCGTCTCGGCCATGGTCAGCACCTGCCGCCGGGCGTCGTCGCGCTCGGTCGCCCGCTCCTGGAGCACCGCCGCGACCGACCCGACCGCCACCAGGAACACGACGAGCAGCGTCTGCAGCAGCAGGACCTGGCTCGCGATGCTCACCGGGCGGCGGCGGACCGACCTGGGGTAGTTCATCCCGGAAGTCTCCCTTGTCGCGGCGGTTGTGGGAAGACGGCGCTTCCAGAAAGTCGGTGCCCGCGGGAAGACGGCGCTTGCGGAGAGCCCGGACCGGCCCCGAATCACGTGCGCGTTATGTGCGTAACCCTGCCGCAATGTTGTGACCGGGACCACAGTTCACGGTACCGACCACCGAGCGCGTCCGGCGCACCGTCTGTGACCAGGAGAATCCCATGCCGTCCCCGCAACCCCGTGTGCGCCAGCGCTGGTACAGCCAGCTCTATCTGTGGGTCCTCGTCGCCATCGCCGCGGGCATCGCCGTCGGCGCCGCCGCGCCGGGGGTCGCCGTCCAGCTCGCGCCGCTCGGCGACAGCTTCGTCAGCCTGATCAAGATGGTCATCACGCCGATCATCTTCGTCACCGTCGTCACCGGCATCGCCGGGGTCGGGCGGCTGCGCGAGGTCGGGCGCGTCGGGATCCGGTCGCTGCTGTACTTCGAGGCGCTGTCCACCGTGGCGCTCGCGATCGGCCTGGTTGTGATGGACGTCCTGCGCCCCGGGGACGGCGTTCACGCCAAGGTCCCCAAGGCCGCCGGTGCCGCGGCCGAGTACATCAAGACCGGGCAGACCCAGTCCGCCTGGCACTACCTCACCGACATGATCCCCAACAGCTTCGTGGGCGCCTTCGCCGCCGGCAGCGTGCTGCAGGTGCTCGTGATCGCGGTGCTGTTCGCCGTCGCGCTCAAGCTGGTCGGCGAACCGGCCGAGCCCATCGCCCGCGGCGTCGAGAAGCTCGGCGCGGTCCTGTTCGCCATCCTCCGGATCGTCATGTACGCCGCACCGGTCGGCGCGTTCGGCGCCATGGCGTTCACCGTCGGCAAGTACGGGCTGCACACGCTCACCAGCCTCGGCAAGCTGATCGGCATCTTCTACGGCACCTCGGCGCTGTTCGTGGTCGTGGTGCTCGGCGCGGTGTGCGCGATCCAGCGCATCAACATCCTGCGTCTGCTGCGCTACTTCGCCGCCGAGCTGCTGATCGTCCTGGGCACCTCGTCCTCGGAGTCGGTGCTGCCGCGGATGATGGACAAGCTGGAGCGCCTCGGCGCCCGGCGCGACGTGGTCGGGCTGACGGTGCCGGCCGGCTACTCGTTCAACCTCGACGGCACCTGCATCTACCTGACCCTCGGTTCGCTGTACGTGGCGCAGGCGCTCGACGTCCACCTGTCCCTGGCGCAGCAGCTCACCATCCTGGCGGTGCTGCTGCTGACCTCGAAGGGCGCGGCCGGCGTCACCGGCTCCGGCTTCATCGTCCTGGCCGCGACCCTGTCCACGGTCGGCACCATCCCGGTGGCCGGCATCATGCTGATCTTCGGCATCGACAAGTTCATGAGCGAGTGCCGCGCCCTGACCAACCTGTGCGGCACCGCCGTCGGAACGCTGGTCATCGCCGGCTGGGAGGGCGCGCTGGACCGCGAGCAGCTGGCCGCCGAGCTCGGCGGGCAGTCGCGGCCGACGGCCGCGGCGCCGGTGGAGGCGTCCGCGGCGACCACGGCGGCGACCACGGCCTGAGCGGAACGGGCGGCAGGCACTTCGCGCGAAGTGGGCTGCGGGCAGTCCGCGCGGAGCGGACGGCGAACCCCTGGCGGCAGATGCGGCCGGGGGTTCGCCGGGTGACAGGCCGAGCGAGCAAGCATTGGCTGACGATGCGGCCGCTGCTTCGCTGATAGCGTCGCCCCTGGTGGGTGTCCACGGATTGCGATGGAAGAGGTGCCGCAGGTGGT
>JABFWL010000706.1 GCA_013362315.1 Catenulispora sp.
GGTCAGGATGCCGGTGGCGGCCGGGCCGCCAGACCTGGTGGGAAGTGGCGGCCGCTCGCCGACGGCTACGCCGCGCACACGGGCCGCCACAAGAGTTCGCGTGCGGTTCCCCCTGTGTTCCCGGCCACGAGCTCTTCGGTAAAGAGCTGGTCATGCCGAGCGTGTTCGAGGGTGTTCAAGGGTTTCCCCCGATGCGGCGGCCAGGCGCCTTCAGCAGATTGCATTCCGCCACCCATCACCCCACTACCCCCCACGAAGGCGGAGATGAAGACCACGTACACCCGGCGGCGCGCCGGGGCGGCAGGAGCGGCGGTCGCCACCATGGCGGCCGGCGTCGGGCTCCTGGCGTTCTCGGCGCAGACGGCGCAGGCCTGGGACATCAACCCGGCGTCCTGCAAGACCGCGCCGCACCAGCACCGGCACGGAGTCGAACCGACCAAGGTGCAGACCCTGTGCGACCGCATCGCGCACCAGGCCGCGGCCAGCGGCAGCGAGACCCTGTCCTACGGCGGCGGCGTCGACGGCATCGGCGTGCAGTCCGGCCACTCCCAGGTCTACCTGGTGTTCTACGGCACCCAATGGGGAACGCAGAGCACTGACTCCAGCGGCATATCGCACTTCACCGGCGACCCGAACGCCGCCGCCCCGGTGGTCCAGAAGATGTTCAAGGACATCGGCACCGGCGGCGAGACCTGGTCGGCGGACCTGACCCAGTGGTGCGACGGCCCGAACGTCGCGGCCGGCGCCACGAGCTGCCCCAGCAACGCGAACTTCGTCCCCTACCAGAGCGGCGGCGTCCTGGCCGGCGTCTGGTACGACAACTCGGCGGCCTCCCCCTCCCAGGCCACCGGCCACCAGCTCGGCCAGGAGGCGGTCAACGCCGCGGCGCACTTCGGCAACACCACCGCCGCGAAGAACCGGGACGCGTACTACGTGATCCTGTCCCCGCACGGCACCAACCCGGACAACTACAAGAGCCCCACCACCGGGTACTGCGCGTGGCACGACTACAACGGCGACACCACCCTCACCGGCGGCGCCGTCCCGAGCCCCTACGGTGACGTCGCCTTCAGCAACCAGCCGTACAACATCGACGTCGGCCAGACCTGCGGCACGAACTTCATCAACGCCGGCAGCGCGGGCACCCTCGACGGCTACACCATGACCCTCGGCCACGAGTGGCACGAGATGATGTCGGACCAGAACCCGGCCGGCGGCTGGACCAACCACGACTCGACGAGCTCCTACTACCAGCAGGAGAACTCCGACGAGTGCGCGTGGCTCTCGCCCGGCACCACCGGCGGCGCGGCCAACGTCACCATGGGCTCGGACACCTTCGCCGAGCAGGCCAGCTGGTCCAACGACACCAACTCCTGCGCGATCTCGCACGCGATCCTGAACCACGGCAACGTGGTCACGGTGACCAAGCCGGCGAACCAGTCGACCACCGTGAACACCGCGGCCTCGCTGCAGATCTCGGCCTCGGACTCGGCCTCCGGCCAGACCCTGACCTACTCGGCCAGCGGCCTGCCGGCCGGCCTGTCGATCAGCAGCACCAGCGGCCTGATCTCCGGCACCCCGACCGCGACCGGCACCTCCTCGGTGACGGTGACGGCCAAGGACGGCACCGGCGCCTCCGGCTCGGCCGGCTTCTCCTGGACCGTGAACCCGGTCGGCGGCGGCTCGGTCGTCACCAACGGCGGCTTCGAGGCCGGCAGCCTGTCCGGGTGGACCCCCGCGGGCACCGCCGGCGTCACCACCTCCGGAGTGCACTCCGGCAGCTACGCGGCGCTGCTCGGCGGGACCTCGCCGACCAACGGCGACTCGAAGGCCACCCAGACCTTCACCGCGAGCAACGGCGGCACCCTGTCGTTCTGGTACGACGTGGTCTGCCCGGACACCGTGACCTACGACTGGGCCACGGCCACGCTGAAGGACAACACCGCCGGCACCACCTCCACCGTGCTGGCCAAGACCTGCGTCTCGGACTCCGGGTGGACGCAGGTGACGAAGGCGCTGACCGCGGGCCACAGCTACACGCTGACCCTGGTCTCGCACGACGACGACTACTCCGGTGACCCGACGTACACGCTGTACGACGACGTGACCGTCTCGTAGTCGAGCGCTCATAAAGACCCACAAGGGATCCGGTCGGGGGACCGGGTCCCTTGTGTGATCGCGGGTAACGCTTCTCTATCAGCTCACTGACCCGGCGCCGACCGCCTCATGCCGGGCGCGGACGGTGGCGATGGTCCGGTCGCCGTCCGCGTCCCAGATCTCCTGGTTGAAGATCTCGACTTCGGCGCAGCCCCGCCACCCCGCTTCGGTCACCAGCGTTCGCATCCGGACGAAGTCGATGTGGCCGTCGCCGACGTGTCCCCGGCCGAGCAGGACGTCGGCGGGCAGCGGCAGGATCCAGTCACACTCCTGGTAGGAGTGGATGCGGTTCTCCCGGCCGGCCCGCGCGATCGACTCCTCCAGCTGCGGGTCCCACCACACGTGGTAGGTGTCCACCACGACGCCGACCTGATCGGCGGGGAAGTCCTCGGCGATGTCGAGAGCCTGGCCCAGGGTGGAGACGACCGCCCGGTCGGCGCAGAACATCGGGTGCAGCGGCTCGATCGCCAGCTTCACGCCGTGCTCGGCGGCGAACGGCGCCAGCTCGGCGATGCCGTCGGCGACCGCGGCCCGGGCCGCCGGCAGGTCACGCGAGTTCGCCGGCAGGCCGCCGACCACCAGGATCAGCACGTCGGTGCCGACCCCTGCGGCCTCCAGCACGGCCTGCTTGTTGTCCGCCAGAGCGGCCGCACGCTCCACGGCCGTCCCGGCGGTCAGGAAGCCGCCGCGACACAAGCTGGTGACTTCCAGCCCTGATACGCGGACGATCTTCGCGGCCGCCTCGATCCCGATCTCCTGTACGCGGTCCCGCCACAAGCCGATCGCCGGGATCCCGTGCCGCACACAGCCGTCGGCCGCTTCGGCGAGCGTCAGGCGCTTCACCGTGGCCTGATTCAGCGAGAGCTTCACGCGACCACCGCCTTGAACCGCGCCTCGGCCGGCTCCGGATCGTCGATGACGCCCGCGGTCCGCGCCAGCCGGTACAGCTCGGTCAGATGCGCCGCATCACGTGCGGTCTCCAGCCCGCCGACCATCCGGAAGTGGTCCTGGTGGCCGTTCAGATAAGCCAGGAAGACCAAGCCGGTCTTGTAGTGGAACGTCGGCCGCTCGAAGATGTGCCGCGACAGCGCGACGGTCGGTGTCATCAGGCGGTCGTAGGTCTGCAAATCGCCCGCGTCCAGGGCCCGCAACGCCTGCGAGGCCGGGCGCGCGATGCCGTCGAAGATGCCGAGCAGCGCGTCGGAGTGGCCGGCCTCGTCGCCCTTGATGAGCTCCGGGTAGTTGAAGTCGTCGCCGGTGTAGAGGCGCACGCCTTCCGGCAGCTGGCGGCGCAGCTCGATCTCGTGGTCCGCGTTCAGCAGCGAGACCTTGATGCCGTCGACCTTCGAAGGCTGCGCGTTGATGAGCTCCAGCACGGTCGCCATGGCCGTCGGGATGTTC
Organism: Catenulispora sp.; assembly: GCA_013362315.1. Classification (GTDB taxonomy): domain Bacteria; phylum Actinomycetota; class Actinomycetes; order Streptomycetales; family Catenulisporaceae; genus Catenulispora. Next base: position 3,559 of record JABFWL010000706.1, read on the forward strand.
GCGGAACCCCAGTAGCCGGCCAGTGCCGGGTCGAACATGTCGCCCAGCCAGTGCAGGATCACCGGACTCGAGGCCTGAGACAGCAGGGAACCGTAGACCTCCAGGTAGTCGTCGGCCGACAGCGCGGAGGCGGCCAAGGCGCGGCTGGCCATCAGGATGACGCGTGCCCCGGCCTCCTCGACGACCGCGAGTTGTTCCTCATACGCGGCCTGGATCGCGGACAGGGTCTGCGCTCCAGCGGTGAGCTGGTCGGTGCCCGCGCCGCAGGCCAGCAGCGACGGCACGGCTGCGGCGTCGCCAGCGGCGACGGCGCGCGCGGCCGCGCCGCTGCGCCGGATCAGCTCCCGCGTCGCCGTCCAGTCCAGCCCCATGCCGCGCTGCGCGGTGTCCATCGCGTCGGCGACCCCGAAGCCGAGCGACCACAGATGCTCGCGGAAGTGCAGGGTCGCGTCCCAGTCCAGGACCGCGGGCTGGCCGGGGCCGTTGTCGGCGTTCGGATCGGCGACGACGTGCGCGGCGGCGTAGACGACGCGGGACGTGAAGCGAGGGGTCAGGCGAGTACTCATCGGCGCTCACTTCTCGCCCGGGCTGAGCGCGGGCACGGCGATCTTGCGCCCCTCGCGCCAGGACTGCACGCCGAGCTCAGCCAGCTGCACGCCGCGAGCACCGGCCCACAGGTCGTGGTGATACGGCGCGTCGGCCACGAGGTGCGCGAGGAACATCTCCCACTGCACCTTGAACCCGTTGTCCAGCAGCGCGTTGTCCGGTACCTCCTGCCACTGGGCGAGGAAGTCCTCGGTGGCCGGGATGTCGGGATTCCACACCGGCTTCGGGGTGGCGGTGCGGTGCTGGATCTTACAACCGCGCAGTCCGGCAACAGCGCTGCCGTGGGTGCCGTCGACCTGGAACTCGACCAGCTCCTCGCGGTTGACGCGGGTGGTCCACGAGGAGTTCAGCGAGGCGACGATGCCGCCTTCGAGCTCGAAGATCGCGTAGGCGGCGTCGTCGGCGGTGGCCTTGTACTCGCGGCCCTGCTCGTCCCATCGGGTCGGGATGTCCGTCCGGGCCTCGGTATAGACGCTTTGGACCGGTGCGATCACGTGGTCCAGCACGTAGCGCCAGTGCGGGAACATGTCGAGGATGATGCCGCCGCCGTCCTCGGCGCGGTAGTTCCACGACGGCCGCTGCGCCGGCTGCCAGTCGCCTTCGAAGACCCAGTACCCGAACTCGCCGCGCACCGAAAGGATGCGGCCGAAGAAGCCGGAGTCGACCAGGCGTTTCAGCTTCAGCAGTCCCGGCAGGAACAGCTTGTCCTGGACCACACCGTGCTTGATCCCGGCGGCGTCGGCGAGCCGGGCCAGCTGGACGGCTTCCTCAAGGGTCTCGGCGGTCGGCTTCTCGGTGTAGATGTGCTTTCCGGCCTCGATGGCCTTGGTGAGCGCCGGAACGCGGGCCGGAGTGACCTGCGCGTCGAAGTAGACGGCGACATCCGGGTCGGCGAGGGCCTCGTCGAGCGAGGTGGTCCACTTGTCCAGGCCGTGCTGCGCGGCCAGGGCGCAGATCTTCTCGGCGTTCCGGCCGACCAGGACCGGCTCGGGCCAGATGGTGCGGCCGTCGGGCAACGCCAGGCCGCCCTGTTCGCGGATGGCGAGGATGGAGCGCAGCAGGTGCTGCCGGTAGCCCATCCGTCCGGTCACGCCGTTCACGGCTATGCCGATCGACTGTTTCGCATGGGAAGTCGGCTGCGTCATCGCTGCTGTTCTCCTGCCCTGACTGTGATCACCCTGGAACCGCCTCGCGATCGGAAAGCGCTTTCCCGCCTCCCCACGAGGCGATAGGTTACGAGCGTGCCCACGCCCCGGTCAACACCCTCTTCCGCGCCCCGGCGCGGCGGGGCCACCCTGCAGCAGGTCGCCGACGCCGCGGGCGTCTCGCTGGCCACCGCATCCCGGGTGCTCAACGGCAGCACCCGCACTGTGAACCCGGACTTGAGCGCGCACGTCAAGGAGGTCGCGGTCCGGCTGCGGTACGTCTCGCACGGCCCGGCGCAGGCGCTGGCCCGCGCCACCACGTCGCTGGTGGGCCTGCTGGTGCACGACGTCGACGATCCGTACTTCTCGGCGATCGCCGCCGGCGCGATGCGGGTCGCGCGCGAGCGGGACCTGCTGGTGATGGTCGCGAACACGCACCGCGACCCGGAGTTGGAACTGGACTACATCACCCGGCTGGGCGCCCAGCGGGCGCGCGCGATCCTGATGGCCGGCTCGCCGCCGGCGGACCCCGGTGCGGCGCAGGCGCTGCGGGAGCGGCTGGCGGACTACGCGGCCGGCGGCGGCCGGATGGTGTCGATCGGGGATCAGGGTCCGGACATCGACGCGGTCCTGCCGGAGAACACCGCCGGCGGCCGGGCCGCCGCGCTGCACCTGACCGGGCTCGGGCACCGGGAGATCGGCGTGGTGACCGGACCGGCGGGGCTGGTGACCGTCGCCGACCGTCTCGAGGGATTCACCGCGGGCCTGCGGGAAAGCGGTGTCGACGCTCGTATCACCGAGATGCACGGCGACTTCACCCGCGAGGGCGGTTACCAGGCCGTGCGGCAGCTGCTGGAGCGGCGTCCGGAAGTGACGGCGGTCTTCGCGCTGAGCGACCTGATGGCCGTCGGCGCGCTGGCCGCGCTGCGGGAGGCGGGGCGGCGGGTGCCGGCGGACGTCAGCCTGATCGGCTTCGACGATCTGGCGATCTGCGCCGACCTGACGCCCGCGCTGACGACAGTGCGGGTCGACACCGAAGGCATGGGGGAGCAGGCGATGCGGATGGTGGTGGCGGCGGAGGCCGGGGAACCAGACGCACAGCGCGCCACGATTGAGAGCCCCACTGAATTGATTGTGCGCGAGAGCACGGGTCCGGCAGTGTCCTGAACCGGGCGACAGCACACGCGTACAGGATCCTCGCCGCCGTGACGATCGCCGGCGGGATCCTGATCCTGGAAGCGGCGTAGGCCTGCCTAGACCCGC
>JABFWL010000739.1 GCA_013362315.1 Catenulispora sp.
TGCCGGAGGGAACCGTGATGAGCAGACTGCACCGGGCCCGCAAGCGGATACGCGACCGCCTCGCCGCCGCCGGGCTCGCCCCGAAGCAGGGCGGTGGTGGACGATGATGGGCCGCCGACTGCGCCAGATGCGGGACATGCGCGAGTGCCTGCACGTCGGCCCACAGCTGCAGTCCTACCTGGACGGCGAGTGCGATCCGGCCACCGTCCGCCGGGTGGCCGCGCATCTGGAGTACTGCCGCAAGTGCGGCCTGGAGCTGGCCGCCTACCGGGAGATCAAGCGGGCGTTGGCGACGCACGAGCAGCCCGCCGACGATGCGGTCGCGCGCCTGCGGGCCTTCGGCGAGCACCTGGCCGGCGCGGGGCCAGAGGCGGAGCTGTAGCCGGCCGGCGGGGAAACCGCAGCTCCGGCCCGCGCCCGGGGAACTCGACACTCCTGCGTGTGCGGGCCGGAACCGGTCACCTGGAGGATACGGAGCGGGCCCGCCGCACCGCGAGTAGCACCCCGAGGGTCATGCCGAAGATCAGGTGCTCGACCAGGAAGGTGCCGTAGCCGACCATCGTGGCCATGTGCGTGATTTGATCGCCGCTGTTCGCGCTGCTGTATGCGATCGCCGAGACCGCGCTGTTCCCGGGCTCGGTGCTGACCGCCGCGGCGGGAGTGCTGTTCGGGCTCTGGCTCGGCACTGCGACCGTGCTGGTCGGCGCGACGGCGGGCGCGGCGCCGTCGTTCGGCCTGGCGCGATCACTCGGGCGCCCGGCGGTGGCCCGGCTGATCGGAGACGGCCGGCTGGCCGGGCTGGATGCGTTCGTGTCCTGGCAAGGTTTCTGAACCGTGCTGATAGTGCGACTGGTGCCGCTGTTCCCGTTCGCGATCGTCAACTACGGGGCCGGGGTGAGCGCAGTGCGGTTCCGGCCGTACCTGGCGGCCACCGCGATCGGCATCGTGCCCGGCACCCTGGCCTACGCCGGGATCGGCGTTTCGCTGCACGATCCCAGCTCTCCGGTGCTGTGGTCGGCGCTGGCGGGGCTGCTGGCCTTGACCGTCGGCGGCGCCTGGGCCGCCCGGGTCGTTCGCTCCCGCGCGACCCCGCCCGAAGACTCGGCAGGCGATGCTGTCCGGCCGTTCCACGACACCCCGTCATGACAGATGGCTGATGCCTGACGGGGTCCTGGACACCGGCAGAACACTGGTTGGCATCCAAGCCATGGACGTTCCGTTCACGTTCACTCGGCTCGGGCGATCAGACGCCGGATCGGGATCGGAACCGAGGGGCGCATGACGGCCGCCGTCCGCACCGCCACGGACAGCACACGCATCCGGGCTGGACCGGTTCCTTGCAGGTACAGCGAGTCCAACAGCAGCTGCGCGTCGGCACCGGTGCGGACCCGGAAGGAAAAACGGCGCTGCTCGTCGCCGATCAGGCGCAGCCGGTGGCGGGCGAATGCAGCGCCGGCGTCGGCCAGCGCGGCGTTGTTGGGACTGCGCGGCAGCGATCCGGTACCCAGCAGCAGCCCGAAGAGCCGTGCGGCGTGGGCGGAGGTAGCGACCTCGGCGGGGACGGTCGCGGCGAGCAGGCCGCCGGGGCGCAGGACCCGGCGGATCTCGGCGAGCACAGCGTCCAGCGGCTGCGCGATCATCAGCGCCATCGAGCAGACCACCGTGTCGAATACGGCGTCGGGATGAGGCAGCGCGGCGGCGTCCGCGCGGATCAGCTTGCTGACGCCGCTGCGCTGGGCCGCGTTGAGCTCGGCGGGCGAGCGGTCGACGCCGACGTAAGCGCAGCCCGGCGCGACCGTGCGGCGCATCGGGGCGCTGCCGCAGGCCAGGTCCAGTACCGTGCCCTGCTTCGGGACGGCGTCGGCCAGCCACCGATACGGCGTGATCCCATGATCGACGGCACGTTGCAGGACGGCTTCGGTGATGCCGGGGTTGCGCTGGTGGAAGGCGCGCAGGAATTCTTGATTGATCACGCTGTTCTGGCCGATCACAGGATTCTGCGCCACCATGGCCTCCTCGCCGGCGCCACGTCGGCGGTCACCAGATCCGGCGCGTACTCCTCCACGGCGGCCAGCACCGTGGACACACTCGGGTTCACCATTGCGTGCCCGGCCACGACGACGGTGGGGACGGTCTCGTCGCCGTTGGCGACCGAGCGCACGAATGCCTTGGCTTCAGGATCGTCCCAGATGTCGACCTCTCGGTAGTGCAGGCCGGTGGCGCGCAGGCCGCGTCGCAGCTTCCAGCAGTAGCTGCATCCGGGGCGCCAGTAGACGATCACCTCGCCGCTGGAATCGGTCATGGGGCTTCCTCCTCAGATGGCGCAGTGCACGGGCGCGGGCAGGTTGCCGTCGGCCAGGCGTGCGGCCAGGAACCGTTCGGTGACCAGGCGCTTGCCTTCGGCCAGCGGTGTGCCGGCCGGGGCCAGGTGCATGTCGGGGCTGGTCGCGGCATCGGCGCCGGCCGGGTGCCAGTGCAGGCCGTCGGCGCTGACGGTCAGCTCCGGGATGCTGCTGTCCTCGCCGATCTCCTGCCCGGTCTCGGAGAACCCGCGGCGCAGCAGGGGCCGTACCGCGAAGTTCGCCGGCGGCAGGCCGAGGCCGGCCAGAAGTTCGGCGACCTGCTCGATCTCGCCGGCGTTCTCCGGGGTCTCGGTCAGCGCCACGCGCGGCGGGAACCCGATGTCGATCAGGAGTCTGATGCCGTCCAGGGTGCGGGTGAACGAACCGCGTCCGCGGTGCGCGTCGTGGGTGGCCGGGCACGCGCCGTCCAGCGAGGTCTGGATCACCAGTTTGCGATCGGCCAGGTCGGCGAGCCGGGACATGCGCCGGGTTCCGGCGAGCATGGCGTTGGTCAGCACGACGGTGGGCAGCGCCGAGCTGGCGGCATCCAGCAGGGCGATGATGTCAGGGTGCAGGAACGGCTCGCCGCCGGTCAGGTACAGCTCGGCGAAGCCCTCGGCGACGGCCTGCTCGACCAGCGCGCCGAAGGCGTCCACCGTCAGCGATCTGGGCCGGGCCCGGGGTGAGGACGCGACCGCGCAGTAGTCGCAGCGCAGGTTGCAGTGGAAGTTGGTGTAGATCCACAGCCGGGACGGGAAGTAGTCCGACCCGAACAGCGGGATCACCGGACGCGCATCGTCGCCGGCGGAGGTCGTTTCGCCCCAGCCGCCGGCCGGGGCGAACGCGGTGGGCAGGGCGCTGCGATACAGGTGGAACCGTCCCCTTGAGCGCTCGGCCGGCGGCAGTGATTCCAGGCAGGTGGTCCACCAGCCGGTCTCGATGGTCTCGGCGAACGGCTCCGGGAGCCCGGCGTGGCGCATCGAGGCGGCCTGCGATCGCCAATCGTAGGCCAGTGGCACGAGTTCGGCCGAGGCCTGGCCGTCGTCGAGATCGAGCAGCGCGTACCAGACCTGCGTGTTCCCGTCATTCGCGGGCTTGCCCAGCACGCCCACGTTGACGGCGAGGGCCTGCCCGATCCGCCGGATCCAGGGCAGGCCGCTGTGCGTGCACAAGATCACTTGTGCGCCGCTGGCCGCCGCGCGCGCCCGGTGCTCGGATTCCGGCAGCGATTCCCACCAGAAGTCGTTGAGTGCCAACGGGGATCCGTGGACCATGTGGACGGCGCAGCCTCCGATCTGAAGGCGGCGCTCGGTGGGCAGAGCACCCATCCAGGCGGCGAACGGTCGGCTGGTGGTGGCCAGCGTGTGGTCGTAGATGAGCTGGGCGTAGGCGTTGTCGCGTTCGTCGCGGTAGCCGCAGCCGCAGTCCGGGTCGGCGCGGGCGATCGCGACGTCGTAGTTCCCGGCGACGCACTCGACGCGGTTTTCGCGCAGGATCGGCCACAGCGCGTCGACCTCGGCGCCGAACCCGCCCAGATCACCCAGACAGAACAAGCGGTCGGCACCCCGGACGCGGGCGTCGCAGACGAACGCCCGCAGTGCGTAGGGGTTGCCGTAGGGGCCTCCGGATACTGCGATCCGCATGGTGTGCTGCTCCAGGTGGTTGGGGATTCAGGGTTCGGTTGTCAGGCGGGGGCCGGCACCGGAGCCGGTACCAACGATTCCAGGGCGCGTCCGGCGGCCTCGGTGCCGCCGCGCGCGCCGTAGGCGGTCATGGCACCGGCACCGACCAGCCAGAAGGCGATGACCAGCAGGTAGGAGGCGGTGGGGCCGATCCGGGTGGCCACATCCGGCAGCGACAGGGTGCCGAGGATCGCGCCGATCCGGCCGACGGCCACGCACATCCCTATCCCGGCGCCGCGCAGGTGGGTCGGGAACAGCTCGCTGAACGTCGGGTAGGCCGAGGTCCAGGCGGCTGTGGCCACGCCGTTGGCGACGACGAACGCCGCCGTCACCCAGGCCCCGGACCCGGTGGCGGTGGCGGCGGCCAGCAGCCCGACCCCGGCGGCTGCGGCCAGGTAGCTGCCGGTGACGGTGACCCGACGCCCGGCCCGGTCCAGCAGCGCCGCTGCCGTGAGCCCGCCGATCAGGCCGCCGACGTTGCCGACGATGTAGAAGAACGGGATCTGCGCCGATCCGATGTGGACTGCTGGTAGCACCACGACCGACAGCAGCGCGAAGATGCCGTAGTAGCCGAACGCCTCGGCCAGATCCAGCGCGGTGCCCAGCGCGAGCCGGCCGGGATAGCGGCGGACCAGCTCACCGAGCGCGGCCCGCGTCGATGGCGTCTGCCGCTCAGGCTCGGCCGCAGCCTCGTTCGGTGTCGGCCGGGTGATCCCGCAGGCGTGTTCGAGATCTGCCACGATCTGTTCGGCCTCGGCGGTCCGGCCGCGTGCGGCCAGCCAGCGCGGGGATTCCGGGATGCGGCGGCGGAAGTACAGCACGATCAGCGCCAGCAGCCCGCCCAGGACGAACAGGTATCGCCAGGATGTCGCGCTGCCCAGGGCGAGGGTGTCCAGCAGGAAGTAGGCCAGCAGGGCGGCGATGACCGCCCCGGCCGGCCAGAAGTTCATCACTGTCACCGACGCCCGGCCCCGGACCCGGGCCGGCATGAACTCGGCGATCGCCGCGTTCACGATCGCGTACTCGGCCCCCACCCCGAGGGCGGCCAGGAACCGCAGGACGTAGACGAAGCCGAGGCTGGGGCTTAGCCCGGTCAGCACGGTGAACCCGGCGTACCAGAGCAACGTGAGCACGAACATGCGGCGCCGCCCGAGTCGGTCGGTCAGCGCCCCGCCGGTCAGGGCGCCGATCAGGATCCCGGACAGCCACACTGCGAGTACTGAGTCGCGGGCGAACACCGAGGCGTGGAAGTGGTCGCCGAGCGGGCCGACGGCGCTGGAGAACAACTGCACCTCCAGGGAGTCGAACAGCCAGCCGGCGCCCAGGGCGAGCAGGATCGTGGTGTGTCGGGGGCTCCAGGGCAGCCGGTCCAGGCTGGCACCGAGGGATTCCGGTGTCGAGGTCTCGGTCATCGCAACACGCTTCCTTTCGCACGGGAGGAACGGGCGGAGGACAGATTGCGCAGGGACGGGGGTCCCGCGGTGTAGCTGCGGCGCAGTGTTTCCGGTGAGGCACCGAGCAGGTAGCGGATCTTGATGATCTGCATGAAGGCGATCATGCGCCAGGTGCCGTGGGCTTGGAACCGGCGCGCCGAGGCGGTCGAGGTGGCGGTCAGGACGGCGAGCCGGCCGGTCTTGTGCAGGCGGCGGGAGAACTCGAAGTCCTCCATCAGCGGGTAGTCGGGGAAGCCGCCGAGCACGTCGAACACGGTCCGGCGGACGAACATCGCCTGGTCGCCGAAGATCTGTCCGAGCCGTCGGGCGCGCTGGTTGGACGACCAGGCCAGGAATCGCAGGCCGATCGTGTCGTGGTCGAAGCGCAGGGTCAGGCCGCCGCCGACGACGTCCGCATCATCCAGCGCACGCCGAATGCCGTCCAGGGCGGCCGGGTCGATGACGGTGTCGGCGTGGACGAACCACAGAACCTCGCCGCCGGCCGCTTGAGCGCCGGTGTTGAGCTGGCGCCCCCGTCCAGGCTCGCAGCCGACCACCTTCGCGAAGCCGGCGGCGAGGTCCGCGGTGCCGTCTGTGCTGCCGCCGTCGACGACGACGATCTCGATGTCGGGGAAGTCGCGGCCGAGGCGGGTCAGGGCCGGCACGATCCCGGCGGCTTCGTTCAGTGTCGGCATGACGATCGAGACGGTGGCGTTGGTCATACCGACACCTGTCGTTGGCAGGAGAGCTTTGGCGACAGCGTCCGGCAACTCTGGATCCGCCAGCAGAGCTGCCGCATCCTCGGGGGTGTCGAGGTCACGAAGCGCCGGCAGCAGCTCGACACGCCCGGCTCGGCGCAGCCGGCTCACGGTCGCGGCCATGACGTGCGGGCCGCTCCACAGCGCCGGGTCGATGGCGAAGGCGGCCGGGTGCGGCCAGTGCACGGCCAGCAGGTAGTAGCCGCCGTCCAGGGCCGGGCCGATCGCGGCGGCCGAGCCGGAATCCAAGACGGTGAACGCCTGAACGATCATGTCGGCGGTCAGGGTCGGAGCGTCGGTGCCGATGACGACCAGCGGCCCGCCGCCGGGTAGAGCGTCATCGGCGGCG
>JABFWL010000179.1 GCA_013362315.1 Catenulispora sp.
GTCGGCCGTGGCGGCCGCGGCCGCCGGCACCGGCTACTGGCACACCAGCGGCCGGGAGATCCTTGACGCGAACAATCAGCCGGTGCGCATCGCCGGAGTCAACTGGTTCGGGTTCGAGACCAACAACTACGTGGTGCATGGTCTGTGGTCGCGGGACTACAAGAACATGATGGACCAGATGAAAACGTTGGGGTACAACACGATTCGTCTGCCCTACAGCGACGACATCTTCAAGGGAACGTCGCCGAACAGCATCAACTTCTACCAGATGAACACCGATCTGCAGGGGCTCAACTCGCTGCAGGTGATGGACAAGATCGTCAACTACGCCGGGTCCATCGGGCTGCGCGTGATCCTGGACCGGCACCGGCCGGACGCCGGCGGGCAGACGGCGCTGTGGTACACCGCGTCGACTCCGGAGTCCACGTGGATCGCCAACCTGAAGGCGCTCGCCACGCGGTACCAGGGCAACACGGCGGTCGTGGGGATCGACCTGCACAACGAGCCGCACGACCCGGCGTGCTGGGGCTGCGGCGACACCACCATCGACTGGCGGCTGGCCGCCGAGCGCGCCGGCAACGCGGTGCTCGGGGTGAACCCGCATCTGCTGATCTTCGTCGAGGGCGTGCAGACCTTCAACGGCAGCTCGTACTGGTGGGGCGGGAACCTGCAGGGCGCGGGGACCTACCCGGTGCGGCTGAGCGTGCCGAACCAGCTCGTCTACTCGGCCCACGACTACGCCACCAGCGTGGCGGCCCAGACGTGGTTCACCGACCCGTCGTTCCCCTCCAACATGCCGGGGATCTGGGGCAAGAACTGGGGCTACCTGTTCGACTCCAACACCGCGCCGGTGTGGGTGGGCGAATTCGGGACCACGCTGACCGCCACCACCGACCAGGTGTGGCTCAAGGCCCTGGTCCAGTATCTGCGGCCGACGGCGACGGCCGGCGCTGACTCCTACCAGTGGACGTTCTGGTCGTGGAACCCCGACTCCGGGGACACCGGAGGGATCCTGAAAGACGACTGGCAGGCTGTCGACACCGTCAAGGACGGCTATCTGGCGTCGATCAAGGCGCCCGGGTTCGGCGGCGGCGGCAACACCGGCGGGGACACCACACCCCCGACCACGCCGATGGCGTTGGCTGTGACCGGTACGACCCTGACTTCGGCCACGCTCTCCTGGACTGCCTCGACCGACAACGTGGGCGTCGCCGGCTACAACGTGTATCGCGGTACGTCGCTCGTCGGGACCAGCACGACCACGAGCTTCACCGACACCGGCCTGACGCCCGCGACCGCCTACAGCTACACGGTCAAGGCCTTCGACGCCGCCGGGAACGTCTCGCCCGCCTCCGCCGCCGTCACGGCGACCACGCAGAGCGCCGGCACCAACTCCGGCTGCGACGTCAGCTACGTCGTCACGAGCGCGTGGCCGGGCAACTTCAACGCCCAGGTCACGATCAAGAACACCGGGACGGCGCCGACCAGCAGCTGGCAGGTGACCTGGACCTGGCCGGGCGACCAGAAGATCAGCAGCGCGTGGAACGTGAACGAGGCGCGGACCGGGCAGAACGAGAAGTTCACCCCGGTGAACTACAACGCCTCGATCCCGGCCGGAGGCAGCGTGTCCTTCGGATTCCAGGCGAGCTACACCGGCACCAACACATCGCCGATTCCGATCTGCCTGGCGAGCTGAGCACTGGTAGCTGAGAACTGGAGCTGCGAACTGAGCTGAAAACCAGGAGGGGAGTGCGACGTCCGGCCGTCCGGCCGGGCGCCGCACTCTTTCCGCGGCTGGCATCAACCGGGGCGCGGAAAGCGCGGCTGATGCCGATGCGGCTGGTGGCAGTGCTGTTCAGGACGTCGGTGACAGCGCGGAGGGCTCTGTCGCCGGGGAGGCAGGGCAGGCCCGCGACCGCGCCGCGCTGTCCCGGTTCGCCTGGTCCTCGACCGTGGCGTGGCAGGCCTCGGCGGCGGCGTCGGAGTGGTCGTCGATGATCTGAACGATCGCCGGAACCCGCACCCGCCGCCCATGGCGTCGGCCGTTCACCTTGCGCAAGCATCTGACCGATAAGGTATTAGTTGCCTGAAAGGTTAAGGCGCGCGCAACGAGGAAGTGGCCCTCATGAGCACTGCGACCCTGCCCGCCGCGGAAGCGGAGACGATCGACCGAGCGCTCGGCGAGCTGGTGGCCGGTGTCGAGCTCTATGCGAACAACCGTGTGGTGCTGCTGAAGCTGAACCCGATCACCGACGTGCTGTTCGACGTCTTCTCGAAGGTGCTGGCCCCGCTGATCGAGCTCGGCTTGCTGCGGATCGTGCGCGGCGGCACGGATGTCGGCACCTACCTGGTGCACCACGACCTCGTCGACCACGTCCACATGACCGGCAGCGCCCTGACTCACGGCGCCTCGTCGGCTCCGCCGCCAAGCCGCGCTGGTCGGCGCTGCCGGGCATCTTCCTCTCCGCATTGCGCGGCTGAGCGGGACCGTGGAGGATCAAGCATGCTGAATCTTGCGACGCTGCTCCAGACCTCGGCACGGGACGTGCCGGACCGGGACGCGGTGGTCCTCGGCGACCTGCGCCTGACGTATGCGCAGGTCGACGCGGCGGCCAATCAGGTGGCCGGGGCGCTGGCGGCGCGCGGCGTCGGGCGCGGCGACAAGGTGGCGCTGAGCTGCCCCAATCTGCCGTTCTTCCCGATCGTGTACTTCGGGGCGCTGAAGGCCGGCGCGACGATCGTCCCGCTGAACGTGCTGCTCACGGAACGGGAGATCGCCTATCACCTCCAGGACTCCGGGGCGGTGGCCTACTTCTGCTTCGAGGGCACCGCGGCGTTGCCGATGGGCAAGGCGGGTCAGGCGGCGTTCGAGGCGGTGCCGGGCTGCGAGCACTTCGTGCTGATCAAGGCCGATGGCGGAGTCGGCGAATCCGGCGTGACCACGCTCGCCGAGTTCACCGCCGGCCAGCCGCCGGTGTTCGACACCGTTCAGACCCAGGAGACCGACACCGCCGTCGTCCTCTACACCAGCGGCACCACCGGACGGCCCAAGGGCGCGGAGCTGACCCACAGCAACATGGTGCAGAACGCGCTGATGGTCAGCCGGATGTTCGGCGTCCACGAGAACGACGTCCACCTGGTCACGCTGCCGCTGTTCCACTCCTTCGGCCAGACGGTGCAGCAGAACTACGGGCTGTTCAGCGGCGCGACGCTGGTGCTGATGCCGCGCTTCGATCCCGACGCCGCGTTCGGCCTGATGGAGCAGGAGGGCGTCACCTTCTTCGCCGGCGTGCCGACCATGTATTGGGCGTTGCTGCACAGCGAGAAGGCCGACTCCTTCGATCTGCGCCGGATCGCTGCGCACCTGCGGTTGTGCGTTTCCGGCGGCTCCGCCCTGCCCCTGGAGGTCCTGAAGCGGTTCGAGGAACGCTTCGACGTGCCGATCCTGGAGGGCTACGGGCTGTCGGAGACCAGTCCGGTCGCCACGTTCAGCCGGGTCGACCGGCCGCGCAAGCCCGGGTCGATCGGGCTGCCGTGCTGGGGCGTCGAGGTGGACGTGGTCCGTCCGGACGGGACGCGCTGCGCCACCGACGAACCCGGCGAGGTCGTGATCCGCGGGCACAACGTGATGAAGGGCTACCTCGGCAAGCCCGAGGCCACCGCCGAGGCCATCGACGCCGACGGCTGGTTCCACTCCGGGGACGTCGGCCGCCGCGACGCCGACGGCTACTTCTTCATCGTCGACCGCATCAAGGACATGATCATCCGCGGCGGCTTCAACGTCTACCCGCGGGAGGTCGAGGAGGTGCTGATGACGCACCCGGCGGTCAGCCTGGCCGCCGTGGTCGGCGTCCCGCACGACAGCCTGGGCGAGGAGGTGAAGGCCTTCGTGATCCGGAATCCGGACGCTGACATCACCGAGGACGAGCTGATCGCCTGGAGCCGGGAGGCGATGGCGGCCTTCAAATACCCGCGCATCGTGGAGTTCCGCGACCAGCTGCCCATGACCGCCACCGGCAAGATCCTGAAGCGGGAGCTGGTGGCGCGGTGACGGCCGGCGCCGCCCCGGCGCGGGGCGCCGGCGGACGTCAACCACAGGGCGACCCGCGGGCCCGCCGTCCCCCCAGCGTCGTACCCCGGCGGTCAACCGCAGTACGGTGACCGGGCCCGGCTTCGGCGTTACGCTGCGGCGGTGCGGACTGTTCCGGCGGGGATGGGGCTGGGGATCGCGGAGGCGATACGGGCCGGGCGGCGCATGTACCGCGCTCGGCCGTGGGTGTTCGACGTGGTGCTCGCGGTCGCGATGGCCGGCATCAGCGTCGTGTGGATCAACCAATATCCGTACGACGCGAGCGGGCAGCACGTCTACAGCGCCTCGGACGTGCACCGCGTGCCCTACCGGCCGGTCGATCTGCTCGGATACGTGCTGACGGTGGCCACCTGCGGCGCGATCGCGGTACGCCGGTGGCGGACGGAGCCGGTGTTCCTGGGCGCCTGCGTGCCGATCGCGCTCTACACCGCGCTGGACTACGCCCCCACGACCCTCGCGTGGAGTCCGATCCTGATCTTCTACACCTTGTGCACACGCACGGTGCCGTTGCGCGCCGCGCCGTTCGCCTTGGTGCTGCTCGCGTTGTGGCTGCAGTACAGCCTCAAACTCGTGGTTCTCAGCGTGCTGCTGGCGGTGGTGCAGTCGGTGGCGGTCATCGTGATCACGTGGAGCTTCGGCGACCAGGCGCGGCGGCTGGCCGAGCGGAACACGCGGCTGGCGTCGCTGACCGAGCAGCTGCGGCGTGAGCAGGCGGCGCGGGCCGGGCGCGCGGTGGCGGCCGAGCGGGTGCGGATCGCGCGGGAGCTGCACGACGTGGTGGCGCACCACATGTCGGTGATCTCGGTGCAGGTGGGGCTGGCGCGTTACGTGCTGGCCAGCGACGCCGCGACCGCCGGGCAGGCGATGGACACGATCGCGGAGGCCAACCACGAGGCCATGCGCGAGATGCGCAGGATGCTGACGGTGCTGCGGCCGGTGCCGGAGAACGCCCGTCGCGACGGGCGCGGACGGGCGCCGTCGGTGGAGCCGGCCCTCGGGCTGTCCGGGCTGGACGCCCTGCTGGACCGAGTCCGGGCCGGCGGCATCGAGGTGGAGCTGCGGGTCAGCGGGGAACCGGTGCCGCTGTCGCCGGGGCCGGACCTGTGCTGCTACCGCGTCGCCCAGGAGTCACTGACCAACGTCATGAAGCACGCCGCCGGCGCGCGGGCCGTCGTCGAACTGACCTATCGGAGCCGGTCCATCACCCTGCGCGTCGCAGACGACGGCGGCCGTGTACGCTCCCTGATGGACGGCGACGACGCCGGACCGGCGCCGGATCCCGAGGGGACCGGCAACGGGCTGGTCGGTATGCGGGAGCGAGCAAGGATCTACGGCGGGACGTTGACGGCGGGGCGCCGCGCGGCCGGCGGGTTCGAGGTGGTGCTGACGCTGCCCGCCGCGGACGTGCCGGACGATCCGCAGGCCTGAGCCGCGGGCGGTCATCCCCGCCGGTCCCGGGCCGCCCCGCACAGGCCGAAGGGGGCCGCATGGTGTGGCGGGTGCTGGTGGTGGACGACCAGGTGCTGATCCGGGCCGGACTGGCGGCGCTGATGCGGGCCGCGCCCGGCGTGGAGGTGGTCGGCGAGGCCGCCGACGGCGAGCAGGCGCTGGCGATCCTGGCCGAGCACGAGGCCGACGTGGTGCACGTGGTGCTGATGGACCTGCGGATGTCCGGCATGGGCGGCATCGCGGCCACCGAGCAGATCGTCGCCGCCCGGGACGCGGCCGGCCGGGCCTATCCCAGGGTGCTGATCCTCACCACCTTCGACCTCGACGACTACGTCTACGCGGCGCTGAAGGCCGGCGCCAGCGGCTTCGTGCTGAAGGACACCCCGCCGGACCGGCTGCTGGCGGCGATCACCGTGGTGGCGCACGGCGACATGCTGTTCTCGCCCAGCATCTCCGAGCGGCTGGTCGAGGCGTACACGCTGCGCGGGGAGGCGGCCGTCGACCCCGCGCCGGACCTGGCGGCGCTGACCGCCCGCGAGGTCGAGGTGCTGCGGCTGGTCGGCAAGGGCCTGACGAACCCGGAGATCGCCGAGCACCTGGTGGTCGGGGAGACGACGGTGAAGACGCACCTGAGCCGGACCATGACCAAGCTCGGGCTGTCCACGCGGGCGCAGGCGGTCGTGGTGGCGTATGAGACGGGGCTGGTGGTGCCGGGCGGTGGGACGCGGGACGGAGGATAGGGCTCGGCGGGCGGCAACTGCTGGAACTGCTGCTTAGGCGCTCCGTTGCCGGTTCGGTGCAGCGGCGAACGCCGCCAGCGGTGCCGGCCCCAGTCCCGGCACCGAGAGCGGCGTTCGTCGCCCGTTCGCCCCCATTTCCCGTTCGCCCGTTCTCCCGTTCGTCGGCCGCGCCGCCGGTGTCGTCCACGCCTGACCATGGTGTCAGCAGTTCGGGGGCCGGCGCGTCACCCCCTGGGCGGATCCCGGGGCGTGGGCCGTAGATCTGTGGTCTACCTA
>JABFWL010000722.1 GCA_013362315.1 Catenulispora sp.
TCAAACCACCCTGAATCAATTGTCAAGGACCGTCAACCGCCGAAGGAAGTGTCGCTGCCGGAATCCACTCGATCGGCGGCGCCATGAGTACCCTGATCCTCCTCACCCTCACCGGCCTGGGCCTCGGCGCCCTGTACTTCCTCATCGCCTCGGGCCTGTCCCTCATCTTCGGCCTGATGGACGTCCTCAACTTCGCCCACGGCGCCCTGGTCACCGCCGGCGCCTACGCCGCCTGGCGGCTGACCGGCCACCTGCCGTTCGTGGTCGCGCTCGCCGTCGCGACCGCGGTCTGTGCCATGCTCGCCGCGATCATCGAGACCGTCCTGATCAGGCCTCTGTACTCCCGGCCCAAGGACCAGATCCTGGTCACCGTCGGGCTCGGCCTGGCCCTGCCGGCCCTCGTGCAGGGCATCTGGGGCGCCGACGCCCGCCAGGTGCAGGCGCCCAAGCAGCTCACCGGCACCGTCGGCCTGCTCGGGGCGGAAATACCCACCAACCGCTTCGTCCTCATCGCCGCCGCGCTCGTCGTCCTCGTCACGCTGCGGATGTTCCTGGCCAAGACCCGCTACGGCCTCGTCGTGCGCGCCGGCGTCGAAGACCGCGCCATGGTCACCGCCCTGGGCATCGACGTCCGCAAAGCCTTCACCCTGGTCTTCGCGATCGGCGGCGCCCTGGCGGGGCTGGCCGGCGCCCTCGGTGCCGTCTACTTCGGCAGCGTCTCGCCGAACCAGGGCACCTCGCTGCTGGTCTTCGGGTTCGTGGTCGTCGTCATCGGCGGCCTGGGCCGCATCGACGGCGTCGCCGCCGCGGCAGCCGCCGTCGGCCTGATCCAGCAGTTCACCAACTACTACGCCGCCTCCGGCCTCGGCGACCTGGCCGCGGTCGCGATCCTCGCGGTCGTCCTGCTCGCTCGCGGCAACCGCGAAAGCCTGGACCGGATCGGCCGACTCATCCGGAGGCCCGCGTGAAGCGCCGCACGACAGCAGACCTCAAGCGCCTGATCCCGCTCGCGGTCCTCGCACTGCTGCTCAGCCTGCCTTACTCCACCCTGCGCGTCCCCGGTGTCCTCGACGGCGCCGTCAACACCCCCGGCTCGCTCCAGCTGCTCGCGCTGTGCCTGCTGTTCGCCGGCCTGGCCGTCGGCTACGACCTGCTGTTCGGCCGCCTCGGCTTGATGTCCTTCGGTCACGCGCTCTACGTCGCCCTCGGCGCTTACGGCGCCGAACTCGCCATGAAGAATCTGCACCTGCCGCTGGCCGCCGCCGCGCTGCTCGCGATCGTGATCGGGGCCGCGGTGGCCACCGTGCTCGGCGTGATTTCGCTGAAGGGTGTCGGAAAGCTCGGCGCGGTCGGCTTCGCCATGGTCACCCTGGCCTTCGCTCAGGCCGGCTCGATCCTCGTCGGCCGTGACCCGAAGACCACCGGCGGTGAAGAAGGACTGCCGCTGAGCACTGAGAAAGTCCCGGCGATGTTCGTCGGCGTCGTCAACACCGTGAACCTGTACTGGCTGGCGCTGGCGTACCTGGTCGTGGTCTGCTCCGTCGTCTGGGCGCTGGTCGCCAGCCCGGTCGGCCGCACCTGGCAGGCCGTCCGCGACAACGAGCGACGCGCCGAAGTACTCGGCGTCAACCCGTTCCGCTACCAGCTCGGCGCCTTCGTCCTGGCCGGCACCCTCGGCGCGGCCGGCGGCGTGGTGCACCTGCTCGTCACCGCCGGCGCCACCCCGCAGACCACGACCGCCGACTTCACCCTGGCCCTGCTGGTCATGGTGGTCCTCGGCGGCTCCGGCACGCGCTGGGGCCCGGTCCTCGGCGGCGTCCTCTACACGCTGCTCGACCACCGCCTCGGCGACTTCGCCACCTCCGACTCCCTCGCCGGCCTGCCGGCCGTCCTGCGGGTGCCGCTGTCGCAACCCCTGGTCCTGCTCGGGACGCTGTTCGTGGTCGTGGTCTACGCCGTGCCCGGCGGGCTCGCCGCCCTGCCCGAGCGTTCGTACCGCACCGGGCGTCGCCGCCCGGTCCCGCTTCTCCGGTCGAGGACAGAACGCCGTTCTACAGCAGCGCCCTGACCGCCTCGGCGACCGCGGCGATGCCGCGGTCGCCGAGCAGGATCGAGTAGTGGTTGGTGCCGGGTACGTACCGCACGTCCACCCCGGCCGCGCCGAGGTCGGCGGCCGCCACCACCTCGGGCGAGTACAACCCGACCGGCTCGTTCAGCAGCCCGCGCTCGGCGTGCAGGAACACCGCGGGCACCGGCAGCGCGCGGATCGCGCCGAGCACGTCCGGGTTCTGCAACTCGTCCGCCGCGTCGTCGCGGACCGCCTCCAGGACACACGCGGAACGCAGCTCCGGCTCGACGCCGATGATGTCGCGGGCCTGATAGGCCTCCACGGCCGGAGAGCAGACCTCCTGGAGGGAGGGATGATTGCGCCACGGCGCCAGGAACGCCTCCCGGCTGGAGTAGACGGTGCGCAGCTTGGCCATCGCCGGACCGAGGAGGTTGTCCAGCAGCACGTCGAGATCCGTGCCCGGGGGCATTGGGAAACCGAGCCCGCCGTCGACCAGCACCACGCCCCCGAACCGGTCCGGATGCCGCACCGCCGCCACCGCGACCACCCAGCCGCCCATGGAATGGCCGAGCAGCGTGGCCCGCTCCACCCCGAGGCGGTCGAGCGTGCGCACCATGTCGTCGGCGTGCGCGGCGATGCTGTAGGGGCCGCCGACCTCGCGCGAGCGGCCACGGCCGCGCAGGTCCGGAGCGATCAGGTCCACCTGCCCGAGGGCGTCGGCCATCGGCGCCCAGGCCAGGCCGTTCGCGGTGATGCCGTGGGCGGCGATGACGCTCGGCGCGGCCGGCCCTGCCGGCGCGTTCGACACGTCCCCCGGCCAGCGAGTGACCGCGTACGTCCCTTTGCCCAGCGGGAACTCGATCTCCAAGCTTTCTCGCATCCGGTCAGGTTCGTGGTTCGGGAGCCGCTCGGCAATGGTGCTCGGGACCACATTCGGCGAGTCCGGTGTGGGGCTCTGGAGGTGATAGACTTCCTGTGCAACAACACGGCGCGGGGTGGAGCAGCTCGGTAGCTCGCTGGGCTCATAACCCAGAGGTCGCAGGTTCAAATCCTGTCCCCGCTACCAATGAGGCCCCTCAGATCCTGAGGGGCCTCGGTTCGTCTTCAGGAGCCACCATGGTGCGTGAACCCGAAGCCCCGATGGGTGTGGTGTCAGCCCTCGTGCGCTCCGCCTTCCTGGTGGACGCCACCTATGAGCGGGGGGCTCGCAAGCACCAGCTCACCTCCCAGCAGGGCCAGCTTCTCTGCGTGCTGATGGGCCGGGGCGACGAGGGCTACGGCATGGGCGAGCTGGTCCGGATCCTGGGCCTGGCCAAGTCCAGCCTCACCGGCCTGGTCGACCGCTCGCTGCGCCGCGGCCTGGTGCGCCGCGAGGCCGACGCCGCCGACGGCCGCGCGGTCCGCGTCTTCCTCACCGAGGAGGGCGACAAGGTGGCCGCGGAGTTCTACGAGGAGACGGTGGCGGCGGTGGCCGACCTGACGACCATGCTGTCCGAAACCGAACAGCACCAGCTGACCGAACTGCTGGGTCGGCTGGTGCTGGAGAACAAGGTGCCCG
Organism: Catenulispora sp.; assembly: GCA_013362315.1. Lineage (GTDB taxonomy): Bacteria > Actinomycetota > Actinomycetes > Streptomycetales > Catenulisporaceae > Catenulispora. The sequence continues at coordinate 3,627 of JABFWL010000722.1, forward strand.
CGGTCTTCGAGGATGAGAGCTGTCTCGCCGCCGCCGAAGAGGCGCGGGACGCCCTCTGACTTCTGACTAGCTGATCACTGACTCATCACGGGCTCATCACAGGGTCACACGTTGAACAGCTCCCGGAAGTGCCCGAGCATCATGCCCGCGCCCTTCATCTGGACGACGGTCTCCAGCGGCACCTGGAACGCTGCCCCGAGCTCGTTCGGGAACTGGCCGACGCCGGCTGCCGGGCCCAGGGGGAGCAGGATCACCTTGACCGGGATCGGCGCGTAGACGGCCTCGGGCTCAGTTCCCTTGGAGTGGGCGAGGATGTTCGCCGCCACGACTTCGGCGTGCCGCATCGCCATCGCGGCCATCTTGGTCTCGGCGACGTCGGTGATGTCGCCGAGGGCGTACACGGTCTCGTGGCCCTGCACCGTCAGACGTTCGGTGACTTTCACCTGGCCGAGTTCGTTGCGGGGGACCGCTCCGTCGAGGTAGTCCGTGTGGATGCGCGACCCGTATGCGCCGAACCAGATGTCGGCGGTGAGTTCGGCGCCGTCTGCGGTGACGGCCGTGAACTCCCCGGCGGTGCCCGGGGCTGAGGCCGGCTCCGCGGCCAGCGCGGTGCCCAGCCGCAGCTCGACGCCGATCTCGTCAAGCTGCCGGTGCAGGTCGGCGACCACCTCGGGCTTTGGCGGCTGCCGCGCCGCCGTATCCGCCGCCGACGATCGCGACCTTCTTGCGCATGACAGCCACCCCTCTAGTGGTTCGTGAAACGAATAAATAAGTTCGTGCCACGAACCATAGCGGGGGCGGCAACTGGTTCGCAACACGAACAGGCCGTCCTGGCCAGCGCCGGGTTCCGTACTCTAAGTGCAGGCCGGTAGCGCTTCGGTGGGGTTAACCCCACCTGCGGACACATGGTGGCTCCGTGGCGGCGCTCCGGCCGTCGCTGGCAGCCTGGAACTCGTCGCGACACCGACCATGCCCGCGAAAGCCACCTGAGGGGAAACACCATGACGACGGCAGCACAGGCCGCGGTCACCCACCGCACCGTCGGCACCGCCGCCCGCGCCCAGGCCGTGTCCAAGCTGTACGGCCACGACGAGACCGCGGTCACCGCGCTGGACCGGGTCGACGTCGACATCGAGCGCGGCCGGTTCACGGCGATCATGGGGCCCTCGGGCTCCGGCAAGTCCACACTCATGCACTGCCTGGCCGGCCTGGACTCGGTCAGCTCCGGCAAGATCTGGATCTACAGCCGGGACGGCTCGGCCAGCGAGGTCACGGCGATGAAGGATAAGGAGCTGACGAACCTGCGCCGGGACCGGATCGGGTTCATCTTCCAGTCCTTCAACCTGCTCCCGACGCTGAACGCGGTGGAGAACATCACGCTGCCGATGGACATCGCCGGCCGCAAACCGAACAAGGCGTGGCTGGACCGGGTGATCGGCACCGTCGGCCTGGAGTCCCGGCTCAAGCACCGGCCCAGCGAGCTCTCCGGCGGGCAGCAGCAGCGGGTGGCCGTGGCCCGGGCGCTGGCCGGCCAGCCGGAGATCATCTTCGGCGACGAGCCCACCGGCAACCTGGACTCCCGCAGCGGCGCCGAGGTGCTCGGCTTCCTGCGCCGCTCGGTGGACGAGCTCGGCCAGACCTTCGTCATGGTCACCCACGACCCCACGGCCGCCGCCTACGCCGACCGGGTGCTGTTCCTGGCCGACGGCCAGATCGTCGACGACATGGCGAACCCGAACGCCGACCGGGTCCTGGACCGGATGCGGCAGTTCGACACCCACGGCCACAACCGCGGCGACGCGGCGCAGCGCTGAGAGCCATGGGGGAGACGAGACCATGCTCAAGGCATCCCGGCGCAACTTCTTCGCGCACAAGGGCCGGCTCGCGCTGTCGCTGATAGCCGTCGTGCTCAGCGTCGCCTTCGTCACCGGCACGCTGATGTTCACCTCGACCATCACCAAGACCTTCGACCGGCTGTTCGCCACCACCGCCTCCGACGTCGCGGTGACGCCCAAGTCCGACAAGGACGCGCTGCCCGGCTCGCCGGAGCAGACCGTGCCGGCCGCCGTGCTGGACACCGTCAAGACGCTGCCCGGCGTGCAGGCCGCCTACGGCGACGTCAGCACCGAGCGACTGGCCGTGGTCGGCCCGGACAACAAGGCGATCTCCAACGCCACCGGCGGCCCGACCATCGGCGCCAACTGGTACGTCACGCCGCACCCGAGCGTGAACCTGACCTCCGGCCGTGCCCCGTCCGGCCCCGGCGACGTGGTCGTCGACGCCGACACCGCGGCCAAGAAGCACCTGGCGGTCGGCTCGCGGCTGCGGATCGTCACCGACACCAAGGCCGGCAGCTTCCCGGTCACGGTCTCCGGCATCGCGACCTTCCGCACCACCAACCCGGGTGCGACGCTGTTCTTCTTCGACACCGACACCGCGCAGAACAAGCTGCTCGGCAAGCCCGGCGTGTTCACCGGCGTGAACCTGGACGCCAAGCCCGGCACCGCCGACGACACGCTGAAGGCCGAGGTCGCCGGCAAGCTCGGGGCCGGCTACGACGTGAAGACCCGCGCCCAGCAGGAAGCCGACGGCCGCAACGCGGTGGGCTTCATCGGGTTCATGAAGTACGTGATGCTCGGCTTCGCCGGGATCTCGCTGCTGGTCGGCGCCTTCCTGATCATCAACACCTTCCAGATGCTGGTGGCGCAGCGCACTCGCGAGCTGGGCCTGCTGCGCGCCCTGGGCGCCAGCCGGCGGCAGATCAACCGCTCGGTCCGGTTCGAGGCGCTGCTGCTCGGTGTCATCGGCGCCACCCTGGGCATCGCCAGCGGCGCCGGCCTGGCGTACGGGCTGATCGCGGTCATGAACAAGGTCGGGATGAACCTCGACGCCTCCGACATGCAGGTCACCGTCTCCTCGGTGGTCGCC
>JABFWL010000206.1 GCA_013362315.1 Catenulispora sp.
GCCGAGCCCGAGCGCGGCTGCTCCGCCGTGCACCGGCCACAAGTGGTGCGGCGGCAGCGCAGATAGGCCGGTGGTCACGGCGGCGGGCACGCCGGCCGCGACGCACGCGGTCGCGGCCCGGCGGTCCTGCGCGACCCGGCTCAGGGCGCCGCCGGCCAGCAGCAACACAAGTAGCGCGCCGCCGGTGGCCAGCGGGGCCGCGACTTTGCCGGAAACCAGCGCGAACAGCAGCAGGGTGGCCCCGGCCAGGGCCACCGCTCCCCCGACCGCGCCGACCCGGTGCGCCATCGCCGGGCGCCAGGCGCCGGCCCCGTTCTCCGAAGCGCTGGCGATGGCGTCCACGACGTCGTCGAACAGCATCGGCGCGCCCTGACGCTCCCGGGGCACGAGATAGAGCACGTCGCCGTCGCGCAGTCCGGCAGCCGCCACGGTCAGCTCCGCCGCCAGTGGCGCGCCGCCGAGCCGGGTGAGCACCCAGCCGGCGTGGTTGGGGCCGGCGTGCCGGTGCGCGTCGGAGAGCCGGACCAGCTCGGGCACCAGCTCGGCGACGGTGCTCTGGACCGGCAGCGCGACATCGACCCGGGCGCGCGGGCTGACCACGGTCGCGCGCCGCGCCCAGGTCATGCGGCTGGGCGCGGCCGGGTCGGCGCCGGGGGATCCGGCCGGGCCGGCGGACGGGTCTGCCAGACGGTTCTGGACCGGGTTCAGGCCCTGGGTCAGGCCGCCGGGCGTGGCCGCCACCTCAGAGCCCCGCGCCGGGCGCGGCAGCCTCAATCACCGGCTGGAAGCGGGCGCTGCCGGCCTCGGCGACCTTGCGCAGCGCGTCGTTGACCGCCTCCTTGACCAGCTCGCCGAGCTCGTGCGCGTCGTTGTGCCGCAGCGCGTCGGAGTCGAGGTCGACGCCGGTCACCTGGCCGTTGCCGCGCACGGTGACCCGGACCTCGTCGTCCCGGCTGGCGCCGACGACCTCGGTCGCCTCCAGCTCGCGCTGGATGCGCTCGATGTTCGCCTGTTGGCCGCGGATGCGTTCCATGAGCGCGTCGACGTTCGTCGCCAGGTCGATGTTTTCCATATACTCCGCCTCTGATTCTGCATATCCCGGCAGCTTTTACGGGCTATTACTTGGAAGCGCTCGCCATAATGTGCTCGGTGACGGTGCTGCCATTCGCCGGGTCGACGAGAGTGACATCCGTCTGCGTTCCGACCGGCATTGTCACCGTCGTGCTGACGCCGTCGTAGGTGGTGGTGACCGTGACATCGCCGGGCGGGGTGGCGGGCGCGGCCGGGGCGGAGGCGACGGGGGTGGCCGGGGCCGCGACGGGCTGGGCCGGGACCGGGGTGTCAGGGCCGCGGTATGGCTGGTCGACCGCGATGAAACCGCTGCTGTCGTTGTGGTTGTAGCCGAGGTCCTGGCCGGGGGTCTGGTACTGGGCGGCGATCGGCTGGCCGGCGTGCGGCAGGCCGGGGTTCGGCAGGCCGGTGCTCGGGTACTGCGGCGTCGAGGCGCCTCCGGTGTAAGGAAGCTGGGATGCGGCGTTGTTGTAGGGATCGGCTCCGTTCGACCCAGTCGTCCCGGTTGGGTAGCTGCCGTCCCCGTGCGCGGAGGTGTCGGTGTGCGCGTACCGGCCGAGCATGGCGTCCACCGCGGCGTCGTGGCCGCCGCCGGCCGCCACCTGCTGGCCGGTGGTGCTGGCGATCTGCGGCGGGGCGTGCAGCGCGGTCTGCGCCTGGCCGCCGGTACTGGGCCGGGCGTAGGTGCCGGAGGGCGGGACGCTGGTGCCGTGCGAGCCGCTGCCGATCAGCTTCTCCACGTCCTGCACGATCCGCACCAGCGTCATGATCTCCTGCGCGAGCTGGCTGCCGCCGATCGCGGTCAGCAGCGCCTCGATGCCCTCGATGAACGCCCGCAGCGCGGCGCTGGCCGAGGTGGACAGCGACACCGCGGCCCAGTAGGTCCACCAGTTGGAGGCCAGCGAGGCCACGACCGGGTTCACCGCCGAGACCACCGAGGTGTAGGCGGTCTGCGCGGCCTTGACCAGGGTGCCGGAGACGCCGAGCAGTTCGGAGGAGGCTTCGATGACCTTGACGATCTTCTCGAACGACTCCAGGGTGTCGGTGAACTTCTTCACCGCCGTCTCGCCGGCCTGCCCCGACCACGCCTTCTCCAGGGTCTGCACCGCCGAGCGGCCCTGCTCGATCAGTTTCAGGAACTGCTCGGCCTGCTTGAGCCGCTGCTCCACCAGCTGCGCAATCCGCTCCGGCGACCCGGTGGCGATCTGGGACACGAACGTGCTCGGCCCGCCGCCGTACGCGGTGGCGTCCATAGCGCTGGAGTTCGGTATCACGAACATGTCTGCACCGCCTGACGGTGAGTGGGTGGGCGTGACAAGGCTCTTCGATGATGAGGCTTCAGGCTAGAACGGGCGGCGCAGCCCCCAGACGGCAAAAGTACCCACCTGGGCCACCGCCGCCGCGCCGTAAATTAAGCCCGCACTGGAACTGGATAGGAGAGAGCCGCGGTGATGCCGACCACCCTGACCCCGCCCCGCGACACCGGTCGGAACCGCGGTCCCGGTGCCCCCGGCGGCTCCGGCATCCCGGGCGTGCCGAGCAGCGAGATCCAGCTGCAGGCGCCGCCGGTGCTGGCCAAGGGCTCCGGCCAGGGTCTCAACCAGCTGATGTTCATGCTGCCGATGATGCTTGGCATGGGCGCTATGTCGTTCTTCTACATGGGCGACAAGGGCGGGGCGATGACCTACGTCTTCGCCGCGCTGTACGGCAGCACCATGATCGGCATGATCCTGATGTCGGTGACAAGGGGCGGCGCTCAAAAACGAGCACAGCTCAACAATGAGCGGCGGGACTACCACCGCTACCTGACGGGCCTGCGGCAGCAGGTGCGGGAGGTCGCGGCGGCGCAGCGGACGGCGCTGGCGCTCGCCCGGCCGGAGCCGGAGGACCTGTGGCTGCGGGTGGCGCAGGGCCGGCACTGGGAGCGGCGGCGGACCGACGACGACTTCGGGCACGCGCGGGTGGGCCGCGGTCCGCAGCGACTGGCGACGCCGCTGCGGGCACCGCAGACCGCGCCGCTGGAGGACCTGGACCCGGTGTCGTCGGCGGCGCTGCGGCAGTTCATCCGGACCTACATGACGGTGCCCGACCTGCCGGTGGCGTTGTCGCTGCGCTCGTTCGCCTCGGTGGCGCTGAGCGGGGACCGGGAGACGACGGTGCCGCTGGTGCGCGCCCTGGTCACGCAGCTGGTGACGTTCCACGCGCCGGAGGATCTGCGGGTCGCGCTGTGCGTGGACCGGCATCGGGCGGCGGAGTGGGAGTGGCTGAAGTGGCTGCCGCACGCGCAGGCCGCCCCGGCGGTCCAGGACGCGGTGGGGCCGGCGCGGCTGGCCGCGGACAGTCTGGAGCGGTTGGCGGAGCTGCTGCAGGAGGACCTGACGCGGCGTCCGGCGTTCGGCGGCGGGCGCGCCGTCGGCTATCAGGATCCGCATATCCTGGTGCTGATCGACGGCGGCAGCACGCTCGGCGACACCGCGCTGACCCCGCCCGGCGGGCGGCACGGTGTGACGGTCGTGGAGCTGGCCGGGCCCGAGCCCTCGCCGATCGCCCGGCCGCACCAGGGCCGGCTGCACGTCGTCGGCGACCGGATGGGCCTGGTCGTCGGTGAGGGCCGGGACCGGCATCTGGAGTTCCTGGGCCGGCCGGACACGGTGGACGCGGCCACGGCCGAGGCCCTGGCCCGGCGGCTGGCCGGGGTGTATCAGGGGGCTCCCACGGCCGCCGCCTCGCCGATGGCGGCCAGCTTCGGGCTGCCGGAGCTGCTGGGCATCGGCGATCCGGAGCAGCTGGACCCGGCTCGCACCTGGCAGCCGCGGGTGCCGCGCGACCGGCTGCGGATCCCGATCGGCGTGGATCCGCAGGGCCGGCCGCTGGCGCTGGACCTGAAGGAGGCCGCCGAGGACGGGATGGGGCCGCACGGGCTGGTGATCGGCGCGACCGGATCGGGCAAGAGCGAGCTGCTGCGCACGCTGGTCACCGGCCTGGTCGCCACCCACTCGTCACAGACGCTGAACCTGGCGCTGGTCGACTTCAAGGGCGGCGCGACCTTCGCCGGGATGTCGGGGCTGCCGCACGTGTGCGCGGTGATCACGAACCTGTCCGAGGAGCTGACGCTGGTCGACCGGATGGCCGACGCGATCAACGGTGAGGTGCTGCGGCGGCAGGAGCTGCTCCGCGCCGCCGGGAACTACGCGTCGGTCCGGGACTACGAACGCGCTCGCGAGCGGGGCGCGGATCTCAAGCCGCTGCCGGCGCTGCTGGTCATCATCGACGAGTTCAGCGAGCTGCTGTCGAACCGGCCGGAGCTGATCGACCTGTTCGTGATGATCGGACGGGTCGGGCGGTCGCTGGCGATCCATCTGCTGCTGGCGTCGCAGCGTCTTGAGGAGGGCCGGCTGCGTGGACTGGACGCGCACCTGTCGTACCGGATCGGGCTGCGGACGTTCTCGGCGGCCGAGAGCCGCGCGGTGCTGGGGGTTCCGGACGCCTACCAGCTACCCTCGGTGCCGGGGTCGGCGTATCTGAAGACCGACACCGAGACGCTGCTGCGGTTCAAGGCCGCCTATGTCTCCGGGCCGATGGCGGCGCGCGGCCGGTCGTCGGCGGGCGGCGGGCATGCCAGGGTCCTGCCGTTCACGCTGGCGCCGGTGGTGGACACCGCGGCGCCGCCGGTGGAGCCGGATCCGGATCCGGCGGAGCTGACTGCGATGCAGGCGGCCGGAGCCGGACCCAGCATCATGGACGCGATGGTGGCCCGGCTGGCCGGGGCGGGGCCGGCCGCGCACCAGATCTGGCTGCCGCCGTTGGACGAGCCGGCGGGGCTGGAGGCGATCCTGCCGCCGCTCGGGACCGACCCGCAGCGCGGGCTGTGCCCGGTCGGCTGGGGCGGCCTGGGGCGGCTGACGGTGCCGTTGGCGCTGGTGGACAAGCCGTTCGAGCAGCGGCGCGACCTGCTGTGGACGGACCTGTCGGGCGCCGCCGGACACGCCATGGTGATCGGCGGGCCGCAGAGCGGCAAGAGCACGCTGGTGCGGACCTTGATCAGCGCTCTGGCTCTCACCCACACCCCGGAGGAAGTCCAGTTCTTCATCGTCGACACCGGCGGCGGGGCGCTCAGCCCGGTGGCCGGGCTGCCGCACGTCAGCGGCTACGCGACGCGGCAGGACGGCGAGCGGCTGCGGCGGATCGTCGGCGAGCTGACGGCGTTGCTGGCCGAGCGGGAGCAGCTGTTCGCCAAGGCCCGGGTGGACTCGGCGGCCGCGTTCCGGGTGCGGCGGGCGGAGTTGGCGGCGCTGGCCGCCGACGGGCGCGCGTTCGGGGACGTGTTCCTGGTCGTGGACGACTGGACGACGCTGCGCCAGGAGTTCGAGCAGTTGGAGGAGCCGATCACCGCGCTCGCGGCGCGCGGGCTGGGATTCGGGATCCACGTGGTGATCACCACGAACCGGGCCATGACGGTGCGGCCGGCGCTGCGGGACGCCATCGGCACCCGGTTGGAGCTGCGGCTCGGCGATCCGGGCGAGTCCCTGCTGGACCGGCGGATCGCCGCAGGCGTGCCGGCCGGAGCACCGGGACGCGGGCTGACCCCCGACAAACTCCACTTCCTCGGGGCGCTGCCGCGGATCGACGGCGGGACCCGCGCCGACACCCTGGGGCCGGGGACGACCGATCTGGTCGAGCGGATCACCGCCGCCTGGCCGCACGGCGCCGCGCCGCAGGTGCGGATGCTGCCGCAGGAGGTTTCGGCGGCCGAGGTCAGGGCCATGCCTGCGCAGCCGCGCGCCGCCGACGGCGCCGGACGCGGACGCGGTGTGCCGTTCGGGCTGTCCGAGGCCGACCTGCAGCCGGTGTACGCCGACTTCGACACCGATCCGCACTTCATCGCGTTCGGGGATGTGGAGAGCGGCAAGAGCGGCCTGCTGCGCACCATCGCCGCCGGGATCATGGCGGACTACACGCCCGACGAGGCGCTGATCGCGGTCGTCGACTACCGGCGCGCGCTGCTGGACGCGGTGACCGGCGAGCACCTGCTCGGCTACGCCGGCAGCGAGCCGGCGGTGGTGGAGCTGATCAACGACTGCGCCGAGGCCATGCGGCAGCGGCTGCCCGGGCCGGACGTCACCCCGGAGCAGCTGCGGGAGCGCAGCTGGTGGAAGGGCTCTGAGCTGTTCGTCATCGTCGACGACTACGAGCTGGTCGCCGTGCCCGGCCGCAACCCGCTCGCCCCGCTGCTGGACTACCTGGCGCAGGCCCGGGACATCGGGCTGCACCTGGTGATCGCCCGGGGCAGCGGCGGCGCCGGCCGCGGGCTGTTCGAGCCGGTGCTGCAGCGGATGCGCGAGCTGGGCTCGCCGGGCCTGGTGATGTCCGGCAGCAAGGACGAGGGCGCGCTGCTGGGTACCGTGAAGCCCGGCCCGCAGCCGCCCGGCCGCGGCGTGCTGGTGCACCGGCGGGCCGCGCCGGTGCAGGCGCAGGTGGCCTGG
>JABFWL010000668.1 GCA_013362315.1 Catenulispora sp.
GCGCAGTCGCTGGATTTCTCGGCTCGTGATCACCGAGGTGCGATTCTGGGTGCCGACCACCCGCTGACTCTGGTGTCCGCGGCGAGTGTTGCCCGCAACGACCGGCTACTCGGCAAACTCCGTGAGTCGATCGACCCGTTGCGAAGTGTAATGAGCGGTCTGCGGGCGGCCCTGGGAGAGGACCACCCGCAGACGCTTCGCGTCGCTACGAGTGTGGCCGTTTCCTTGCGTCTGACCGGAAAGATCAACGAGGCACACGACATCACCACGAAAGCCCTGAACGGCTATCGTAAGCGCCCTGCGCTGACCACTGATACTGCGATCTGCAGGTCCAATGCTGCCGCAGAGTTGTCAGGCTTGGGCGACCACACGGGAGCAGTCTCCATCGCCGAGCAGGTGGTGGCAGACATCGAGCACATATTCGGGACCCGCCATCCGTTCATCGGCATCTGCCGGAACAACTTGGCGATCTACCTGCGCCGTGCGAATCGAGAGGGCGCGTCAGCGCAGGCTCTCCATGCTCAGCGGCTGCTCCACGACATCCTTGGACGAGACCACCCTTATACCCTGGCGTCCTGGGTCAACGTCGCCGGTGCCGATTCGCCGAACCGGGACATCATGACAACCGCGGCGCGGGAACGCGAGGCCCGCGACGGTCTACGCCGCTTCGTCGGCGAGCTCCACTCCTACACCCTGGCAGCCAGCTCCAACGTGTACCTCACCGAAAACGCGATCAGCGTCGGATCCGAGGCGACGACGGAGGCCCGAAGGCTAGTCATCCGGCAGCTCACAGAAACCCTGGGCGAAGACAACCCGTACACCATCCGCGCCCGCCAGGGACAGCGCATCGAGCTGGAACTGGAGATGGAACCGCTCTAGTACGGCAGCCGTAGATCGTTACTTGTGTGGCGGGGATGGCTGAAGAGACGAAGCAGCAGGCGATGATGATCAACAGACGCAGAACTCGTTGCCCTCCGGGTCACGCATTACGGTCGCCGATCCACGGATGTCATCCGCCTGCCACGCGATCGTGGCGCCGAGGCCCTCGAGTTTACGCACGTGCGCGGTCACTCGCTCGGTGTACTCGTCACCCTGCAGGCCGCGGCCGACCTGCACGTCGATGTGCACGCGGTTCTTCGCAGTCTTGCCCTCCGGAACCTTCTGGAAATAGAGACGGGGCCGCACGCCCGCCGGATCGATCGCAGACGCCTGGTCGCCAAACTGCTCCTCGGGCATCCCGATGTGATGCCCGAAGTCGGTCCAACTGTCGAATCCCTTCGGCGGCGGCTCCGGAACGTAGTCCAATGCCGCCATCCAGAACTCGGCGAGCGACGGCGGATCCGCCGCGTCGAAAACGATCTGCACGCTGATGTCCATGCATCTAAGCCTAGTAGATCGTTGCTGGTGTGACTGGGGTGGCTGAAGAGACGGAACAGCCGCCGTTGATCATCGTGGTTGTGAAGACACTGATGACTACGGCGGCTGCGTACCCGAGTCTAGACATTGACGTCTGCGGCGAGCGGTTCTCCCAGTTCATGGGGCTGTTCGCGCACCGGTTCCGGCGGGTCGAGCCGCGGCGGCACGCCGCTGCGTTCATCAGCACGCTGCTGGCCGAACTGCCACGGGTGAACTGCTGGACGGCCGCCGAGCACGCCGGGCACCGGACACCCGACGCGTTCCAGAACCTGCTGGCCCGCGCGAAATGGGACCACGACGGCGTTCGCGACGACCTGCGGGACTACGTGGTCGGGCACCTCGGCACCGACCAGTCGGTGCTGGTGCTCGACGAGACGGGCGACCTGAAGAAGGGAACCGCGACGGTAGCCACCCAGCGACAGTACACCGGCACGGCGGGCAGGATCGAAAACGCGCAGGTCGCTGTCTACGCGGTCTGGGCCACGCCGCACGGGCACGGGTTCGTCGACCGGGAGTTGTACGTGCCCGAATCCTGGACCGACGACCCCGAGCGGTGCGCGGCCGCCGGACTGCCCGACGACCTGGCCTTCGCCACCAAGCCGGAACTGGCCGCCGTGATCGTCAAGCGGTGCCTCGCCCCCCGGACGCGACCGGGCTACGTCGCCGCTGACGAGGTCTACGGCAACGCCGGGCAGTTCCGCACCGACCTAGAAGACCCTCGGCCTGGGCTACGTCCTGGCCGTGTCCTGCTCGACCACGATCGACGTCGGTCCGGCCCGAATCCGGGCTGACGAGCTGGCCCGAGCCCTGACCGACGAGAGCTGGCAGATTCGCTCCGCCGGCCCCGGCTCCAAGGGCCTGCGACTGTATCAGTGGGCCTACCTGCACATCGACGAGCCCGCCCCGGAACGCGGCCGACGCTATCTGCTCATCCGCCGCTCGATCAGCAGCGGCGAGCTGGCTTACTACCGCTGCTGGACCCCGACACCGGTCGGACTGCACGAGCTCGTGGCGGTCGCCGGCGCGAGGTGGACAGTGGAGGAGTCGTTCCAAACCGGAAAGGGACTGACAGGACTCGATGAACACCAGGTCCGCCGCTATACCTCCTGGGCCCGCTGGACCGTGCTCGCGATGCTCGCCCACGCCTTCCTGTCCGTGCTGGCCGCCGAACAGCCCGACCTGCCCGAAGACACCGACATGATCCCGCTGACCTGCCAGGAGATAGCCCACCTGCTCGCCACGATGCTGTTCAACCGCGACCACTCGAACGCCCACCGCTGGGCCTGGTCGGCATGGCGGCGCCGCCGCCAACACCGCGCTCGCACCTACCACTACCAGCGACAAGCCGCCCGAACAGCATGAAAATCTCGATCTACGGCCGCCGTACTAGGGCGCCGCCCCTCCGCGCTCGAAAACCCTTATACAACAGCCCCCCGCCCCCGCATCATTAAGCCCATGTTCCCGACGACCTTCGCGCCGACACCCGCAGGCATCGCCCTGCCGCTGTCGGCTGCCGTCGTCGCAGCCGTGTGCACCGGCGTCCGAAGCTGACCCTCCCCGCGTCCGGCGGGAACCGAACGGGGAGGGTGGCCCCGCTCACGGTTCTCGCTCAGTCACGTTTTCGCGTTTTCGCGTTTTCGCCTCACTCAGCTTCAAGGGGAGCGATCCAGCATGTCCAAGCAGGAGTTCGTGCGTGCCAAGCCGCATCTGAACATCGGCACGATGGGGCACGTCGACCACGGCAAGACCACCCTGACCGCCGCCATCACCAAGGTGCTGGCCGAGCGCGGCGGCGGCAACCGCTACGTCGCGTTCGACAAGATCGACCGGGCGCCGGAGGAGGTCAGTCGCGGGATCACCATCAACATCGCGCATGTCGAGTACGAGACCGAGACCCGGCACTACGCGCACGTCGACATGCCCGGGCACGCCGACTACATCAAGAACATGATCACCGGTGCTGCGCAGGTGGACGGGGCGATCCTGGTCGTCTCGGCGCAGGACGGCGCCATGCCGCAGACTCGGGAGCACATCCTGCTGGCGCGGCAGGTCGGGGTGCCGCACGTAGTTGTAGCGCTGAACAAGGCCGACCTGGTCGAGGACGAGGAGCTGCTGGACCTGGTGGAGCTGGAGATCAGGGAGCTGCTGACCGCGCAGGGCTACCCCGGCGAGGAGGTGGCCGTGGTGCGGGTGTCCGGGCTGCGGGCGCTGGAGGGCGACCCGGTGTGGACGCAGCGGGTGCTCGACCTGCTCGCGGCCGTGGACGCCACCGTGCCGGAGCCGGTCCGGGACCTGGTCTCGCCGTTCCTGATGCCGGTGGAGAACGTGCTGACCATCACCGGCCGGGGCACGGTCGTCACCGGCGCGGTCGAGCGCGGCACGCTGGCGCTCGGCGACCAGGTGGAGGTCAGCGGCGGCGTCGTGAACGGGACCGAGCAGCCGTTCACGGCCGTGGTGACCGGCATCGAGACCTTTGGGCGCACGATGGCCACCGCGCAGGCCGGCGACAACGCGGCGCTGCTGCTGCGCGGCGTGCGCCGCGAGCAGATCCGGCGCGGGCAGGTGCTCGCCGCCCCGCGCAGCATCCGTCCGCACCGCCGGTTCCGCGCCGAGGTGTATGTGCTCTCCGCCGCCGAGGGCGGTCGGCACACCGGTTTCGGGGCCGGCTACCGTCCGCAGTTCCACTTCCGCACCACGGACGTGGTCGGCGCGGTGGAGCTGGCGGCCGGCCACGTCGCGCTGCCCGGCGACCGGGTGACGATGACCGTCGAGCTCGGCCACGGCGTCGCGATGGAGCCCGGCCTCGGGTTCGCCATCCGGGAGGGCGGCCGGACCGTCGGCGCCGGGACGGTGCTCGAGGTGGTGGAATAGCGCGACGCAGCAGCGCAGTGCAGTAGGACGGAAGAACACGATGGGCCGGTTCGCAGAGTACGGCGACCCGGCCTGTCGTCTGTTCTCCGATCGGCTGCTCCGAGTGGTCACGGCTCCCGCCGCGCGACGCCTCTCCCCCGCCGCAGGCACAGCACCGTGGCCAGCGCCGCGAGCGCGGTGGCGACCCCGAACACCACGATCAGCCCCTGGTGGAAGGGTCCGGACAGCAGGTCAGGGAAGAACTGGCGCCCGGTGAGCGTGGCGTGCGCCGAGGGAGTCAGAGTGTTGAGCACGCCGCCGGTGGACAGCAGGTGCTCGACCGGGTTCACGCCGAGGACCGCGGCGAACAGCGACGACACCGGCGGCAGCTGCGCCACCTGGGCGGCCGCGTGCGCGGAGACGCCCTGGGCCTGCAGGCCCGAGCTGAGGGTGTGCGGAAGACTCCCGGCCAGGCCGGCGATCATCAGCGAGAAGAACACGCCGATCGACACGGCGGTGCCGGAGTTCTGGAAGGTGGCGCGCATGCCGGAGGCGGCGCCGCGGCGGCTGGCCGGCACGCTGGACATGATCGAGGAGGAGTTCGGCGCGGCGAACATGCCGCTGCCGATGCCGTTGGCGGCGATCAGCGCCGCGAACGCCCAGTAGGGGAAGTCGACCGGCAGCAGCATCAGGCCGACGAAGCTGGCGCCGAAGACGGCGGTGCCGGCGGTGGCCAGGCCGCGCGAGCCGAAGCGGTCGGACAGGTAGCCGGACACCGGGCCGGATATCAGGAAGCCGACGGTCAGCGGCAGCAGGAAGATCCCCGCCCACAGCGGTGTGTCCTCGTAGTCGTAGCCGTGCAGCGGCAGCCAGATGCCCTGCAGCCAGATGATGAGGACGAACTGCAGGCCGCCGCGCGCCACCGACACGGCGAGCGCCGCCGCGTTGCCGACGGTGAAGTCCCGGATCCGGAACAGCGACAGGTCGAACATCGGCTCGGCGCTGCGGCGCTCGATGGCCCAGAACGCGGCGAGCAGCGCCAGGCCGCCGCCGAGCAGCAGCACGACCGTCGGGTTGGTCCAGCCCATGGCGTGGCCGCGGTAGGGCTGGAGCCCCTGGGTGACGCCGACCAGCACCCCGCCGAGGCCGAGGGCGAAGGTCACGTTGCCCCACCAGTCGATGCGGCCGCCGGTGGCACGGCTGGTCTCGCGCAGCCGCCGGTAGGCCCAGTAGGTGCCGAACACGCCGACCGGGACGTTGACCCAGAACACCGCGCGCCAGTCCCACGCCGACAACAGACCGCCGGCCACCAGGCCGATGAACATCCCGGCCAGGGCGGCGACCTGGTTGATGCCGAGGGCGAAGCCGCGGCGGTCCGGCGGGAAGGCGTCGGTGAGGATGGCGGCGGAGTTGGCGGTCAGCATCGAGCCGCCGATCGCTTGCAGCAGCCGCCAGCCGATCAGCCACATGGCGCCGTGCGTCCCGGTGAAGGGGTCGAAGGACAGCAGCACCGAGGCGATGGTGAAGACCGTGAAGCCGGCGTTGTAGGTGCGCACCCGGCCGTACATGTCGCCGAGCCGGCCGAGCGTGACCACGAACACCGCCTGCACCAGCCGGTATCCCATGATCATCCACAGCAGGTAGACGATGTTGCCGGGGGCCAGCGGGTCCAGGTGGATGCCCCGGAAGATCGGCGGCAGCGCGATCAGCACGATGGAGCCGTCCAGCGCCGACATGAACATCGCCGCGGTGGTGTTGGTCAGCGCCACCCACTGGTACCGCTTGTCCGCCTCCGGCTGCACCGCCGTCGCGACCGCCATCAGATCTTCTCCGCGAGGCGCTGGATCAGCGGGCCGGCGGCGGCCAGCGTGCGCAGCTCCTCGGCGGTGAAGCCGTCGCTGAGCGCGTCGGCGATGAGCCGGGCCCGGGCGCTGCGCTTGAGGCGCACCATCTCGCGGCCGGAGTCGGTGAGGGAGGTCAGCGCCCGTCGGCGGTCGCCTTCGTCGCGGCGGCGGGCGACCAGGCCCTTGTCCTCGAGCGCCGCGAGCGTGATGCCCATCGCCTGCGGGCTGATCTGCTCGATGCGGGCCAGATCGGCGGCGGTGGCCGGGCCGAGACGGTCCAGGCGGGCGAGGGCGGAGCGCTCCGGGAGCGTGAGCTCGCCGGGGGCCGGGATCTGGCGCATGCGGCGGACCATCATGGTGATCGCGCTGAACAGGGCGGTGGAGGTGTCCTCCAGGTCGCGGGCGTCCATATGGACAATCTAA
>JABFWL010000070.1 GCA_013362315.1 Catenulispora sp.
CCGGCGGGGCAGATCGGCCGGCGGGTCGGGGAACAGGTACCGCGGACGCAGCTTGTCGCCATGCTCGGCCAAGAAGATGGCGCCCGCCTCGTCCGTGGTGACCAGCACCGCGGGGCCGGGCAGCCGGTCGGCGAGCCGGTCCAGCAGGTCGAGGACGTCATCGGGATCGGCGCGGTCCGGCATCGGCGACATCGTCCGGCGCGCATAGCGGGAGGCCCCGGCCGGGGTGAAGCGGTCCTCGCGCATCGCGTGCACCCGGATGCCCAGCCGTCCCAGGCTGCGGATCACCCCCAGCCCGCCGTGATGGAAGACGTTGCGGTCGAGTTTGAGCAGCACGGCGTCGGTCGCGGTATCGGCACGCACCGGCGCGGTCAGCGGCATGGTAACCAGCTTATATGGAAGGTCACGGTGATCCTCGTCCGCCGGGAAATGCCTGGGTGGCCGGAGCTCGCAGCTCGCGGAGCTTGGCCCGCTGCCAAGGTTGGCTTGATCCTAAGGTTCGACCCCGTTTATTCCGCGTGAAGGCCACGATCTGGAACCGGCGCTCAGCGTGGCAGCCCCGCCGCCACCCGCCGGGCCGCGAACGCCGACCCGAACACGAAGCGCATCGACGGCCCGAACGTCGCCGCCGAGGCCAGCCCCACGATGAACAGCCCCCGCACCGAGGACTCGAAGCCCGCGCCGAGCTCCGGCGGGCCGTACGGGCCCCGCAGGCCGCGGACCTGCGCGCGGAGCCCGTCACTGAGCATCGTCAGCTTCCTGACGTCCACCTCGAATCCGGTCGCGGCGATCACGTGGTCGGCGTCGAGCGTTCGGCCGTCGGACAGCTCCAGCCGGATCCCGTCGCCCTCTGGTTCGGCGGAGGCCGCGGTGATGTGAGTGCTGGTGCGCAGGTGCTCGGTGTCGAACGACTTCTCAAAGCGCTCGCGGACCCACCACGAGCCTTCCGGACCGAGCGTGTTGCGGACGACCTCCAGGCGGTAGTCCCTCGGCAGCCGCCGGAACAATCTCGGCAGATCGGACAGCACCTTGTTGTAGTAGCCGGGGCCGAGCCCGGATTCCGGGCGGCGCAGACGCTCCCACAGGCTGCTGGGGAGATCGGCGGGGAAACTGTTCCACCGCAATGCGCCGGTCCGCGCCACCAGCGTGACGTCCGCTCCGGTCTCGTCCAGCAGCACCGCGATCTCGATCGCCGCCTGTCCCGCCCCGACCACGGTGACCCGCTTGCCACGGAAGCCGGACAGGTCGTTCACCACGCTGCTGTGCAGCACCCGCGGCGCCTGGAACCCGGCCAGCGCCTCGGGGAACCGCGGGAACGGCAGGAAGCCGGCGGCGAGCACCACCGAGCGGGCCCGCACCGAGGACCCGTCGGCCAGCTCCAGCACGAACACCCGGCCGTCCCGGTCGATCCGCAGCACGTCGGTCTCATGCAGCTCCGGCACGACCTGCCGCTGGAACCAGCGGCCATAGGCGACGAACGTCTCGACGGGCGTGGGCACGCCGTGCGCATACGGCAGCCCGTTGAGGCGGCAGTACTCCTTCAGCGTGTACCGGTCACGCGGATCCGACAGATGCGAGGCCCACGGCTCGGACTTGAGCTTCATCCCCACCGGCATGTGCTCGGCCCAGGCCCGCATCGGCGTGCCGAACACCCTGGTGCGCGAGCCCCGCGCCCCGGCGTGCGCCGCCACCGACAGCCCATAGGGTCCGGCACCCACCACGGCGGTGTCGAGGGTCTCACTACCTGTCATCGCTTCTCGCTTCTCTTTGTTTGGACGGCAGGTCAGAACTCTCACACGGGCCGCTGTCAAACACCAGATTGTGGCACGAGACCAGGGCGGTGCCGAACGCGCGGTCCTGGATCGCTGAGGTGGTTCAAAAATTCTTTCAACCCGACCGGCAACCTTCTCGATCGCCCAGGCCACTGAGAGGGCGCATAACGCAGTCCACCCGTTGTCATTAGGGAGCTCTCCGTGCCACCCATCGACCCCACCCACTTCTCGCCGCCGAACCGGCGCCGCCCCCTATACCGCCGCGCGACATCCGGCCTCCTCGCGACCGTCGTCGCCGCAGGCGCCGCCGGCATAGTGACCATCGCTGCCACCCCCACCGCCGCAGCGCAGGCCGCACCCGCCGTCCCGGTGACAGTAGACGCCGGCAGCTCGCTGGGCACCGTTCCCGACACCGGCGTCGGCATGAACACCGCCGTCTACGACGGGAACATGACCGACCCCGCGGCAGCCTCGCTGCTGAAGGCCGCTGGGATCCAGCAGCTGCGGTACCCCGGCGGCTCGTACGGTGACAGCTTCCATTGGAAGACGAACACCCTGAATTCCAGCGGAGACGGCTACGTCGCCCCCAACACCGACTTCGACCACTTCATGGCCATGGCGAACTCGGTGGGAGCCAAGCCGATCATCATCGCGAACTACGGGTCGGGCACCCCGCAGGAGGCCGCCGACTGGGTCAAATACGCCAATATCGACAAGCACTACGGCGCGAAGTACTGGGAGATCGGCAACGAGGTCCCGGGCAACGGGCACTACGGCTCCAAATGGGAAACCGACATACACGCCGACACCAGCCCGAAGGCGTACGCCACCAACCTCGTCGCCTTCTCCAAGGCGATGAAGGCGGTGGATCCCACGGTGAAGATCGGGGCGGTGCTCACCACTCCGGGCGGCTGGCCGGACGGCCTCACCGCGGCCGGCGACCAGGCCGACTGGAACCACACGGTGCTGTCCATCGCGGCGAACTCGATCGACTTCGTCATCGTGCACTGGTACCCGGGAGCCGGCAACTCCGGCAACGGCGGCGGCAGCGGCACCGCCACCGCCACCTTGTTGCAGACGCCGCAGACCCAGATCCCGTCCATGAGCGCGACGGTGAAGTCGCTCCTCGCCACCTACGCGGGCTCGCGCGCCTCGTCGATACCGATCGCCATCACCGAGACGGCCTCCGGGCCGGCGGCGTCGACCAGCCAGGCGGCGGGCCTGTTCGCGCCGGACGACTACATGTCCTGGTTCGAGCACGGCGCCTTCAACGTCGACTGGTGGGACCTGCACAACGGCCCCGGATCTAAGCCCGACACGATCGACGGCCAGACCGACTACATGGACGGGGGAGTACTCTCCTCCGGCGCTTGCAACAGCGGGATATGCGAGCCGGCCGTGGAAACGCCCTTCGCGTCGTACTGGGGCATCCGTAGCATCTCCACGCTGGCCGCACCCGGCGACACCATGGTCAAGGCGTCCACGGGCAACTCGCTGCTGACCGCGCACGCGGTGCGCACCAAGAGCGGCGGCCTGAACGTCATGCTGATCAACAAGGACCCGGCGAACTCGGTGACGGCTTCGCTGTCCTACTCCGGATTCACCCCGGCGCCGGGCGCGGTCACCACGGTGTCCTACCTCAAGGGCGGCACCGGCTTGGTGACCGCGACGGCCGGCACCGCCGCCTCGCAGACGCTGCCGCCGTACTCGATCATGACGCTCCAGCTGAACCCGGTCGGCGGCAAGTCCGGTTCGACGTCGGCGCCGACCAGCGCCAGCTCTTCGGCCCCGGCGGCGACCTCGACCAGCCTGCCGGCGTTCCCGGCGCACGGGACCCCGAGCACTCCGGCCAGCCACCGGTCGCCGACCGGTTCCCACTCGAGCTCGGCTGGTGCCGCGCAGGGCGCCGGCGGCACGACCACGACCGCTTCCGGGGCGTCGGGGACGGAATCGGGTTCGACGACGAGCTCTGCCGCCGCGGCCCATGACGACAAGGCGGCCGCCGCCTCGATCGGCCCGCTGGCCCTGACTGGAGCGGGCAGCGTCGTCACCTACGGCTTGTTCAGTCTGATCGCTATCGGCGCCGGCAGTGTTCTGCTGTTGCGCCGCCGGAGCGTCAAGTCCGCGCACTCCAACCACCGACAGTGATCGGCGGGCCGTCGCCCGCGCGACGGTGACCTGACTCGAGCCCTCCCGCCCACCGGAGCAGTTCAGCTCCGCGTGGTGCGGGAGGGCTCAGGCATGCTCCGAAGCGCTCAGCGTGCTCCGGCCTGCTCGGCTCGGGCACGCTACAGACTGGTCACCGCCGAACGGCTCAGGGTTCGCTCAGCCCCGAGCGGCTCAGCGCGCGCTAGACAGCTCAGCGTGTACCGGAAGGCTCGGGCAGGCGCGGGACCTCTCAGCGTGCACCGGGAAGGCTCGGGCACGCGCGACCGCCCAGGCTCGGGACGCTCAGCCCCGCGCCGCTCAGCCTCCGGACGCGAATTCCCCGCGCACCGCGGCGGTGCGCCCAGCCGCGGTGGCCTCGATGAGGAACGTGTCCTTACTCGCGTTCCGGCTGCCGGTGCCGTGGTTGAACTGGGCGCCGAAGCGCTGCTGTGCGGCCGGGACCGTCCGGCCGGGCTTCAACGTCCAGCGGTACACCAGGTATCCGTCGGCCGGCGTCACGGTGACCGTGTAGTCGTCGGGCGGTCCCGACAGCCAGGTGCCGGTGTTCTGCACGCCGGGTGTCAGCGCGATCCGGACTTCCACGGTGAACGAGCTCAGCGGCTGCGACACGTCGACGTACAACGTGTTCTGCTCCCAGTAGACCGTGCTGTGCGAGTCGACCTCCCCATGCGCCGCGATCGGTCCGTCCGCGCTCGGCGTCGGGGTGGGCGTCGGGGTGGGTGTCGGCGTCGGTGTGGCCGAGTGCCGCGGTGTGGACGTACCCGTGCTCGGGACCTGCGCCACCGGCTTGCTGGCCGAACCGCGCGGCGTGGGGGAGGCGTCGGCGGCCCGGCTGGTCGGGGGGCCGATCACCGGGGGGCGCTCGGGTTGCGACACCTGCTTGACCCCGGCCGCGACCGCGAGTCCGCCCAAGCCCAGCACACCGACCCCGGCGGCCCCGGCGAGCGTGACCTTGAGCCAGGAAGCCTGGCGCCGCCTGCGGTAGCTCCGCGCGCGGTCGGCGTCGGTGGAATGCGTCATCCCCTGCTGGACCCGGGCCCAGATGGCGTCCCGGTCCGGCTGGTGGGCCTCAGCGGCCTTCTGCAGGTGCCTGCGGACGTCGTCCACTGAATCCCTCCTCCACCATCTCCGTCGCCGCATGGGCGCCGAGCATCCGCCGGAGCTCGGCCGCACCCTTGGACGTCTGGCTTTTCACCGTACCGACCGATATGCCCAGCACCTGCGCGGTCTCTTTCTCCGACAGATCGAAAGCATGCCGCAGGATCACGCACGCCCGCTTGCGGAACGGCAACCGGTCCAGCGCCGCGCGGACGTCCAGTCCGACGGCCACGTCCGGTTGGTCCGTCCGCTCCGTACGGCCCGCTCCGAGCAGCCGGATCCGGCTCCGCTCCCTGATCGCCCGCCTCGTGCGGTTGTTCGCCATGTTCGCCACTACGCCGCGCGCGTAGGCGGCGGGATGGTCGGCCTCCCGCAGCCGATCCCACCGGTGCCACAGCGCCAGCATGGCGTCCGCGGCCAGGTCGTCAGCGGCATCCGCGTCGCCGGTCAGCAGGAAGGCCAGGCGGCTCAGCTCTGCGTAGTGGCGTTCGAAGAAGTCGTGGAATTCCGCCGAGGCACCGTCGAAGACCATCTTCGCGAGGAAGCCTCTCATTTTGGTGAACGTTCAACCGCTTGCGTGGGTGAGCAGTTTAGCAGCGGCGGCAACCTTTCCGGGCTGCCGTGCCACTGGAGTAGTGGTCCGGCAGCCCCGAAAGGTTGCCGCGCCGTTCCAGGAGTGGTCTGGCAGCCCGAAAAGGTTGCCGCGGCCGTTCCAGGGGTGGTTCGGAGGGAGTGGTCCGGCCGGAACGGTCCGGTCGGTTGCAACGGCTGAAAGAGAGCGCAGTGATGGGTCGTGGTCGCCGGTTGTTCGCGCACCGGAGCCTGTGGGCGGCCGTCGCCGTGGTGGCGGTGGTGGGTGTGGTCGCCTCGGTGGTCGGCACCAAGTCGCCGCACGGGCAGGCGGTGGCGGCGTCGTCCAGTACCTCGAGCACCCCGACCGAATCGGCGCCGGCCGGTGCGGGCAGCTCCTCCCGGTCGGCGGCGCCGCTGGTGCCGAGCACGGCCGGGACGCCGAGCGGCAGCACATCCACGACCGGCGCGCCGAGCGGCACGCGCTTGTCGTCGGCCTCGTCCCCGGCCGCCGCCGGCGGCAGCACGACGGCCGGTTCCAAGCCGACCTCCGGTACGACCACGGCTCCGAGCACGACCACGACCACAGCTCCCAGCACGCCCCCCACCACGGCCCGGGCAAGCGGCGGTTGCTCACTACCGTCGACGTACCACTGGTCGTCGACGGGTCCGCTGGCGCAGCCGGCCAACGGCTGGGTCGCGTTGAAGGACTTCACCGACGTGGTCTACAACGGCAAGCACATCGTCTACGGCTCGACCGTCAACCAGTCCGGGAAGTACGGCTCGATGGGCTTCGCGCCCTTCACCAGCTGGTCCGGAATGGCGTCGGCTGCCCAGACCGGGATGAGCCAGGCGGCGGTGGCGCCGACCCTGTTCTACTTCGCGCCCAAGAACATCTGGGTGATGGCGACCCAGTGGGGC
>JABFWL010000474.1 GCA_013362315.1 Catenulispora sp.
ACGCCGCCGCCGACGGTGACCGGCGTGGACCGCGACCACTATGCGCTGGCGTGCCTGCGGCTGGCGTTGTTCCTGCCGCTGGCCAACCTGCTGTGGCTGCACCGGCCGAAAGCCCGGCACTTCGCGGCGATCGTCGGCGAGCACTTCCCGGTGCCGAAGGAGTTCCTGGCCGAGGCGGTGTCGGTGATCACCGCCGCGCAGGATCCGGCGCGGCCGGTCGCGGCGAACTCCCCGGTCCGAATCGAGCCGGAGCCGGGCGGCTGGCCCGAGATGCGCGCCGACCTGGTGCGGTCCATCCAGGCCAGCGCCACTCCGGACCGCGACGACCGGCTGTTCCCCGGCGACATCAGGCAGTTCTCCGTCGGCGGCCTCGGCCTGGCCTACGGTGCGGCGGGCGTGCTCTACGCGCTCGACGTCACCGGCGCCGGACGCTTCCCGCAGTACGAGGACTGGCTGCTCCGGCACGCCAAGGACCCCGGCGACGGAGCGCGGCCCGGCTTGTGGGAGGGCCTGCACGGCGCCGCCTTCGCCCTGGACCACCTCGGTTACCGGACCGAGGCCCTCGACATCGTCGAAGCCTGTCTTCGTGACCAGTGGCAGCGATATCCGTCCGATCTGGCCGGCGGGCTGTCGGGCATCGGCCTGAACCTGCTGCACCTGGCCGGCCGCACCGGCGACGGCGAGTTGCGGGCCGCCGGACTGCGGGCCGCCGAGATCGTCGCCGAGCGGCTGCAGGACCCTGATACGGCTCCGGCGGTCTCCGGACGCGACGGCTTCCACGCCGGCCTCCTGCGCGGCCACTCCGGCCAAGCCCTGCTGCTGGTGCGCGCCTTCGACACCGTCGGCGACCCGGCGTTCCTCGACGCGGCGGCCGAGGCGCTGCGCCGCGACCTGCGGCGGTGCGTGCTCCGCGACAAGGGCGCGCTGCACGTGGACGAGGGCTGGCGCACCCTGCCGTATCTGGACGTCGGCAGCATCGGCATCGGCCTGGCGCTGGACGCCTACCTGGCGGCCCGGCCCGACGACCCCGATCCGCAGTTCCGCGACGCCGTGCCGGCCATCGGCGTCGCCGCCCGCTCGCCGCTCTACGCGCTGCCCGGGCTGTTCTCCGGACGCGCCGGGATCGTGCTCTACCTGGCCGGCCGGACCCCCGACCGCCGCCACGACCCCCTGCTGGCCCGGCAGGTGCGCAACCTCGGCTGGCACGCGCTGCCCTACGGCGGCGGAACGGCGTTCCCCGGCGGCGGCCTGATGCGGCTGTCGATGGACCTGGCCACCGGCACCGCCGGCGTCCTGCTCGCCCTCGGCGCCGCCCTCCACGACGAGCCGGTGCGCGCACCGCTGCTCGTCCCCCCGACTCCCGTGCCGACCGGCGCGGGGACCGCAGAAACAGAAAGGTAGTCCCATGACGGAGATGACGCTCCTGGACCTGCAGGGCATGGAGAAGACCGAGGCTGAGGACTGGGGCGGCAGCGAGTCGGAGCTGAGCGTGACCGGCTGCAACGGCCACAGTGGCATCAGCCTGCTCTGCGACCTGTGAGCAGCCTTGATCGAACTCTGATCACCCGCCCGGCAGGGCGGTAGGACCGGCGCCCGCCGCCGGGCCGGCTGCGTGACGGCGGCCCCGGACGACTGACATTCGCCCGGGGCCGCCGCGCGGGGAGAAGGGGAAAGCCACCACCCCCACCCACCCATGAGACCCGACGAGGGAGGCGGCGTCCAGATGAGCGCCTACACGACCGTCGTCCGCCACGCCGGCATCCGCCTGCCGATCCTCAGCCTCGCCGCCCTCGTCTCCGCCGCGGTCACGCTGGCCGTTCCAGATCTGCTGGGCGCCACCGTCGACGCGGCCGCCGCCGGACACGGCGTCGGCTCCCGGCTGCTGGCGGCCGGGGCGCTGATAGCCGTCGGCGTGCTCTGCGATATGGCCTCCGCTTATACCGCCGCCTCTACAACCGCCGGAACCACCGCGTGGCTCCGGCAGCGCATGACCCGCCGCGTTCTGGACGCCGGACCGGCCGCCACCGACGCCTTCACACCGGGCGACCTGCTCAGCCGGGTCTGCGCCAACGCCGCCGACGCCGGCCGGGCCGCTCCAGGACTCGTGGCGGCGCTCGCCGGGGTCGCCCCGCCGGCCGGCAGCCTGGTCCTGCTCGCCGTCATCGACCCCTGGCTCGCCGCGGCCTTCCTCGTCGGCACGGCCGGAGTCGCCTTCGTGCTGCGGGCCTTCACCCGGGACACCTCCCGCGTCCTGCGCGCCTACCTCGAAGCACAGGGCCGCATCGTGGGCCGCCTCGTCGAATCCCTCGCCGGGATCCGCACCATCGCCGCCGCCGGGACCGCCGCCGCCGAACGTGAACGGGTCCTGGCCGACCTGCCCGCCCTCGGCGCGGCCGGGCGCGCCACCTGGCGGGTGCTCGCTCGCTCCACCTTCCGCGGCGCGGTCCTCGGCCCGGCGACCCTGGCGGCGGTCCTGGCCGTCGGCGGCCTGGAACTGGCCCGCGGCCGCCTGACCCCCGGCGAGCTGTTCGCCGCCGGCCGCTACGCCTCGATCGGCACCGGCCTCGGCGGCCTCACCTCGGTGTTCGCCGGCGTCGCCCGCTCCCGGGCCGGAGCTGCGCGGGCTGCGGAGCTCTTGGCACTGACAGAGGTCGAATACGGGGACGAGGCGGTGCCGGCGGTGTCCGGGGGTGCCGGAAAGCTGGAGTTCCGCGCCGTGTCGTTCGGCGTTCTGCGCGACGTGGACCTGACCCTGCCTCCGGGAGCGGCGGTCGCCGTCGTCGGGCCCTCGGGGTCCGGCAAGTCGGCGCTCGCCGCCCTGGCCGCCCGCCTGCGCGATCCCGAATACGGCGACGTGCTCCTCGACGGGGTTCCGCTCCCGCGGATCGCCCACGGCGACCTCCGCCCCGCCGTGGGCTGCGCGTTCGAACGCCCGGCGCTGATCGGCGCGACGGTCGCCGACGCGATCGCCCCCGGCGCGCTGCGGCCGAGCGTCGAGGCGGCGGCACTGGCCGCTCGCGCCGACGCCTTCGTGCGCCGCCTGCCCGCCGGATACGACACGTTGCTCGCCGAAGCGCCGATGTCCGGGGGCGAAGCGCAGCGCATCGGACTGGCGCGGGCCTGGCCCGCGACGCGGCTCCTGGTCCTGGACGACGCCACCTCCAGTCTCGACACCGCCACCGAGGCGCTGATCACCGATGCGCTGCTCGGCGGCGCTCCGCCCGGCGGCACACCGCTCGACGAGGTCCGGCCCGACGGCGTTCTGCCCAACGGCGCTCCACCTGACGTCGCCTCGCCCGAGGGAGCCCGCGGCCGGACGCGGCTGATCGTGACGCACCGGGCGGCGACCGCCGGGCGCGCCGATCTGGTGGTGTGGCTCGACGCCGGGCGGGTGCGGGGCGTCGGACGGCATGAGGAGCTTTGGCAGGACGCTGAGTATCGGGAGGTGTTCGCCGCATGAGCCGCGAGCGGCCCTCGGCGCTCCGCTTCGCCTTCGGTGCGGTGCGGCGACGCTCGATCATCGCGCTGACCTGCTGGTCCCTTCTTGAGGTACCTTCCTCGGCGCTGTCCGGCGTCGCCGTCGCCCACGCCCTGGACGACGGCTTCCTCCGCCACCGCGCCGCCGTGGGCCTGGTCTGGATCAGTGCCCTGCTTCTGGCGGCCACCATCGCGGCGATCGGCGCCCGCCGGGTGTTCGCCCTGCTCGGCGACTTCGTCGAACCGCTGCGCGACCTCCTGGTCCGCCGGGTCGTGGCCGCCGCCCTGGACCACGGTGTGGCCGGCGAGCGGGACGGCGGCGCGGCGGCCCGGCTGACGCGGCAGGTGGAGACCGTCCGCGACGCCTTCGCCGGGATCATCGTGGCGCTGCGCGGGTTCGCCGTCGCCGCGATCGGGACCGCCGTCGGTGCCCTGGCGCTCGATCCGCTGATCGCCGCCATCGTCGTGCCGCCGTTCGTCGCCGGCTTCGCGGTGTTCCTCGGGGTGCTGCGCCTGGCGGCCGCTCGCCAGCGGGCCTGTGTCCTGGGCGAGGAGCGCGTCGCGGCGACCGCAGGTCCGGTCCTGGCGGCGATCCGGGACGTGGCGGCCGGCGGCGCCGAACAATACGCCGCCGATCTGGTCGCAGCTCCCGTGCTGGCGCAGGCCCGCGCCGAACGCTCCCTGGCCCGTACCGCCGCCCTGCGCCCGCTCTGCCTCGCCGTCGGCGGCTGGCTCCCGGCCCTGGTGCTGCTGGCCGCGAGCCCGGCCCTGCTGCGCCACGGCGTCACCTCCGGAGCGCTCGTCGGCGGCCTGACCTTCGTCGTCTCCGGCCTGCAACCGGCGCTGCGCGGCGTCATATCAGGACTCGGCGACAGCGGCCTGCGCTTCTCCATCACGCTGGCCCGGCTGCTCGAAGCCGGCGAACCGATCAATCCGGTCAACCCGGTCAACCCGCCCGGCCCATCCAGCGCTGTGCCCGAAACTGATTTCCCCGGCAAGGGCCTGGTTCTGCGCGGAGTCACCTTCGCCTACGGCCCGGCATCCGAACCGGTCCTGTGCGATCTCGATCTGGCCGTCGCTCCCGGCGACCACCTCGCCGTCATCGGCCCCAGCGGGATCGGCAAGTCCACGCTCGCCGCCCTGATCTGCGGTCTGCGCCGGCCGGATGCCGGCAGCGTCCTGCTCGGCGGGACCGACGCGGCGGATCTCACCCCCGACCGGCTCGCCGAGATCAGAGTCCTGATCCCGCAGGAGGCTTACGTCTTCGCGGGAACCGTCCGTGAGAACCTGCGCTATCTGCGTCCGGACGCGCGGGACGACACTCTCGCCGCGTCGGCCGACGCCGTGGGCGCCACCGGCCTGGTGACCCGGCTCGGCGGGTTCGCGGCGCGGATCGTCCCCCAAGCGCTGTCCGCCGGCGAGCGCCAACTCATAGCCCTGACTCGTGCGCACCTGTCGCCGGCGCCGCTGGTCGTTCTGGACGAGGCCACCTGCCACCTGGACCCGACCGCCGAACGCCGCGCCGAGCTGGCCTTCGCCGCCCGCGGCGGCGCGCTGATCGTCATCGCCCACCGCCTCAGCTCAGCCCTGCGCGCCGGCCGGGTCCTGGTCCTGGACGGTGTGCGCGCCGACGTCGGCCGCCACGACGAACTCGCCGCCCGCTCGGCCCTCTACCGCGAACTGCTCGCTCACTGGTCGGCCCCGGATTCCGGCCGGGCGTCGGGGCCGGCTACGGATCGAGATTCAGATCCAGCCCTCGTCGCGGGCGATGCGGACGGCCTCGATGCGGCTGCGGGCGCCGGTCTTGGCCATGGCCCGCGACAGATAGTTGCGCACGGTGCCGGTGCTTAGGAACAGCTCGGCGGCGATGTCCTTGGTGGGCGCGCCGTCCACCGCCTTCAGCAGCACCTCCCGCTCCCGGTCGGTGAGCGGGTTGTCGCCGGCCGACAGGGCGGCCACCGCCAGCTCCAGGTCCAGCACCGGCTTGCCGTCGACGATCCGGCGCAGGCCGTCGACCAGCTGGGCCGGCGAGGCGTCCACGGTGAGGAAGCCGGTCTGCGGGGCCAGGCGGGTCAGCGCGGCCAGGGCCGCCGCCCAGCGCTCCACCAGGATCAGCACTTTGACGTCCGGGCGGCGCTCACACAGCTGCGTGCACACGCACTCCACGGTCGACTCCCCGGGCAGCTCGGCGTCCAGCAGGACCACATCCGGCCGGCGCCGCCGCACGGACGGCCAGACGTCCTCCAGACGGGTGGGCCGCACCACGACCCGGAAGTCCGGTTCGCGTGCCAGCAACGCCGTCATCCCCTCCCGCCACAGTACGGCCCGTTGTGCCAGCACGATGTCGATCAACGTCGCCCCCAGCCCATCGGCTCGGCGGGGCGCACCCCCGTGTGCGCGCCTGTCGCCTCGCCGTTCGCATTTCAGCCCCCGCGCAGCGACGCTCAGCCTAGCCAACGGTACCGGTGGCGAAAATATCGGGGAACGAAATGCTTGTCGGAATTCCCCCTCATCCCTTAATGCCGTCACGACGGTCGCGACCTGCCCGGCGATGAATGCCGACCGCCTCGGACCGGCGGAGCGCCGCGGGTTTTGGTGTGCATTAGTTTCGCATTTCCATTCGACCTGTGCGGCGGTCCGAACGGTGCTGTCAGGCTCCTGATTCATAAACCGCTCGCAGGGGGTTGGTTACCGGCCGGAAACATTCCGGTGTCGCGGAGGCGAAGGGCTGGGCCGGACGGGTGATTCGTTGAGTGGACCGCGGCGGGTGGCGTTGACGGGTCCGGATAACCGGTGCATATCGTGGGGTGTCCCGCACGCCGAGGACGGGCGTTCCACCGGGCCGCCGCATCAGAGGTATGACTTACTGCCGGAGCGCCATGGAGCCTGGTGAGGAGGCGCGGCCGCTTCCGCGTCATCGGTTCGTGGCCCTGCCGGTGTTCGGGTCGGGCGCGGCGGCGCGGTCCGTGCGGCCGGATCCCGCCGAGCCGGAACCGGAGTACGTACACGCAGAGCACCTCGGCACAGAGCCCGCGAACACAGAGCCCGC
>JABFWL010000700.1 GCA_013362315.1 Catenulispora sp.
AGGCGGCACCGGGCCGGGACGCCGACGCGGCCGGCGGGTCCCCGTCGGCGCCGGTGCCGTGCGCCCACACCGCACCGGTCACCGCCGCCGCGACCGCCACGCCGATCACCGCCGGGGGGATCCACCGCCCTCGACCGCGCTTCATGTCTTCACCCGCTGTGTCCGTGCTGTTCGTCGTGCCCGCCGCGTCCCGTCTGCCCACAAGATCGTTCTTGCCCGACCCCCGGCTTGGCCAGACGACGCCGAATGGCTGATCGGGCATGGTCGGCCGGTCCGGAGCTCGCGGCGCCGCGGCACCGCGAGCTCCGGCTTGGCAGCACCCTGCTACGCCGCCACAGGAAGCTCCATCACCTCCGCAGTCGTCTCTGCCTCGTCCTTCTCCGAGAGGAGAGCGACCGCTTGGTCCGTACCGGTGGTCACGCCGTCCGCCTTCCGGGCCCGCGGCGGGCCGGGGATCCGGGCCGGCGGGGCGCTGCGCCGGTAGACGCTGGTCCCGCAGCGCAGATCATGGCCGATGGCCTGGACGTCGATCTCGGCGCTGACCATGTTCTCCTCGCCGCGGCGCCAGTGGCTGATCCGCAGGCGGCCGGTGGCCACCACCGGATCGCCGACGCCCATCGAGCTGGCGACGTGCTCGGCCAGAGCGCGGTAGCAGGCGGCGCTGTAAAAGCTGGGCTCGCCCTCGGTCCAGGTACCGGTGCGTTTGTCGTAGCGGCGGGCAGTAGTGCGGATCTGGAAGCGCGCCGTGGGGGTCTCGTCGGAGGACCGGCTGTAGCGGACCTCGCTGCAGACGACTCCGACGACGGTGACGGTGGTTTCGTTCATTGAACATCCCCCTGGATGTCGGCGGGGCGCGGTCGCCGGCCCCCGGGTGTTCGTTGATGGAACTATGGTCGCATTCGGGACGATTTGGACACAAGAGTTCCCATCAAGTTCGATCAGCGGTGCACTCATTCGGCCTAGTCAGGGCTCTTCCCTGAGGTCGCGGACGGTTTTAGTGTTCTTCGAAACGCGGCAGCAACGAAGCACAGAGAAACAACAACGAAGCAGCAACGTCGACGCGGGAGGTCCGTCGTGGCCGGCACTGGGACAGACGTCGAGGACTCCATCGCGGCCGTGGCGGGACAGACGGTGCCGGCGCTGCTGGCCCGGAACGCCGCCGAGTTCGGGGAGCGGCCCGCCATCACGAGTGCCCCGGACGCCGCGGGCACCACCGTCACGCTGAGCTGGGCGGAGTTGCGGGAGCGGGCCGCGGAGTTCAGCGAGGGCCTGGTCGCGCTGGGGCTGGAGCCCGGGGATCGGCTGCTCACCATGATGTCCAGCCGGATCGAGCACTGGGTCGCCGACTACGGCGCGCAGCACGCGCGGGCCATCCCCTGCACCGCCTACGCCACGCTGTCCACCGAGCAGATCGGCTTCGTCGGCAGGCACAGCGCCGCCCCGATCGTGATCCTGGAGGGCCGGGCGGAGATCGAGCGCTGGCAGCCGGTGCTCGCCGACCTGCCGGACCTGCGGCACGTGGTGGTGGTCGAGGAAGCCGAGTCGGCCGTGACCGGCCAGCGGGCGCACGGCAAGCAGTTCCTGCCGTTCAGCGCCGTGGCGGCCATCGGGCGGGAGCGGCTGGCCGCCAACCGCGGGATCTTCGAGCAGCGGTGGCGCGGGATCGGGCCTGAGGACCCGGTCGGCATGATGTACACCTCCGGCACCACCGGCGATCCCAAGGGCGTCGTGCTCTCCCACCGCAACGTGCTCTACGAGGCGGCCGTCATCGACCGCATCACCAGCATCGAGGACTTCCCGGAGACCATCGCCTATCTGCCGCTGGCCCACATCGCAGAGCGCGAACTCAGCCTCTACGGCTCCGTCGTCAAGACCGCGCACATCCACCTGTGCCCGGACCCGCGCCAGGTCGTCGGCGCGCTCGGCCGGGTGCACCCCGGCGGCCTGTTCGGCGTCCCGCGGGTCTGGGAGAAGCTGGCCGCCGGCGTCCAGGGACTGCTGAGGATGGCCGAACCGGGCCGGCGCGAGGCTTTCGAGCAGGCCCACGCGCTGACCCTGGAAGCCTTCGACCTCCAGGCGGCCGGCAAGCAGGTGCCGCAAGACCTGGCCGAGGCCGTCGCCGAGGCGGACCGCACCGTGCTCGCCCCGGTGCGGGCGATGCTCGGCCTGGACAAGCTCACCCGGGCCACGAGCGGCGCCGCACCGATCTCGGTGGAGACCCTGCGCTTCCTCAACGGCCTCGGCATCCCGCTGATGGAGGTCTGGGGCATGTCCGAGACCAGCGGCGCCGCCACCTGCTGCACCCCGGAGGCGAACCGCGTCGGCACCGTCGGCAAGCCCGTGCCCGGGGTGGACCTCAAGATCGCCGAGGACGGCGAGGTCTTCGTGCGCGGACCGATCCTGCTGTCCGGCTACCTCCAGCCCGACGGCACCGTGGCCTCTCCGCTGGACGCCGACGGCTGGCTGGCCACCGGCGACGTCGGCACCCTCGACGCCGACGGCTTCCTGACCATCACGGACCGCAAGAAAGAGCTCATCATCACCTCCGGCGGCAAGAACATCGCCCCGACGCTGATCGAGAGCCACCTGACCACGCACCCGGCCGTCGGCTTCGCCGTCGCGATCGGCGACCGCCGGCCCTACGTCACCGCGTTGATCGTGCTGGACCCCGACACCGTCGCGCCCGGCACCCCGGAAACACAAGCAGCGGAGACACAAGCCGCGGTCAAGCAGGCGGTGGAGAACGCGAACGCCAAGCTCTCCCGCGCCGAACAGGTGAAGAGGTACACCGTTCTCCCCGGACCCTGGACGCCGGACACCGGAGAGGTCACACCGAAGCTGAGTCTGCGCCGCCGCGTCATCACCGAACGCTATGCGGAAGTCATCGATGCGATGTACGACGAGGACGAACCCGACGCGGATCAGTAGCTGCCGAAACGCTCACGGAACTGCCGCATGTAGTAGCGCATGGGCAACTGACGGACGCGCCGCGGAACCCACGGATACGTCAGCCGCGTCGCCCGCATCGTCAAGCGGAACAGCTTTTCGCGTCGCGCACTCCAGGGCAGTCCGAACTGGTCCCTGACGCGCTCGGGCAGGAGCCCGGCAGTGACCAGCCGGTTCGCCGGCTGCAAGAGCCGCAGGTACCAGGGAATCGTTTTGTTGTACATGAGGTCACGGCAAATGCGCTTGGCATCGTCGGTAACCTCCAACCGGTCCACCTGTTGCTGCCAGTACTCGTTGAACTCGGCGATCGAGGACGGCCACAGTTCCGGCGGGCAACCTAGAGACGTCGCATAGCGCGCGCTCTCCTGACAGAACTTCTCCTGCATCGCCGCAGGCATCGGACCTAGCGTCTTCTCGTAGATGAGCACCGCGGAGTCGAAGAGGGTGGCGGCCACCCAGACCTGAAGATCGGGATCGTCAGCGGAGTATCCGGGTCCGGTGACGTGCTTGTGGATGCGGTTCACCGTCGCGGCGATCCAGGCAGACTCCTCGGGAGTCCCGAATCCTGTGCCATAGACATAGAACAGGGTCCCGCGAAGCCGCTTGAGCGGGTCCTCCGTGAAGCGGCTGTGCTCGGCCACCCCACGTCCTACTTTCGGATGCGCGACCTGGAGCAGGATCGCGCGCCCCGCCGCGGCGAAGATGCAGGCTTCGGCGTTGACCCGGCGCATCGCCGTCAGTGTGTTCTGCGCGCTTTCCTCCACGGGACCACGCTAGACGAAGATGCCTACCGGAACGTCGGGTAGCGCATCTCCAGAAGGTCATGAGTCGGATCGAGGTTGTGCGGCTCGCTGTCCCCCGTCAGCTCGAAACCCTCGCGCTCGTAGAAGCGGCGTCCGCGGTCGTTGTCGTCGCGGACCAGCAGCGTGAGTTCCTTGGCGTCGGTGGTCCGCGCGAAGTCTATGCACGCCTCGTTCAGCCGCCGCGCCACATCGGTCCCGCGCGCCTCGGGCCGGACATACACGCCGAGCACGACGTGCGTGCCAGGCCGGGTGAAGTGCGGCATCACGCCCCAACTGCCGACCATCCGGCCGGTGGCGTCGTCGACGGCCACATAGAACGCCTGCACATCGGATTCGGCGTTCGTCTGTGCGCGCTCCTGCCACTGTGCGTCGGGGATGGCCAGGGCCTGCTCATGGGTCTGCCCGAAGTTCGTCGGCGAGTCCAGCAGCGCTTCCAGACGCAGCTCTCGGAACTCCTGCCATTCCTCCGCGGTAGTGCGGCGCACGGTATAAGGCATGCGCCGATCTTCACATATGTGTGCCGCCGTCAATACGGATTTCCGTACCGGTGATGAACTTGCCGTCCTCCGACGCCAGCATCGCGACGACGCTCGCGACCGCCTCCGGCCCGGCGAACCCGTGGCCGATGGCCGGCAGCAGTTTGGTGAGCAGATTCCAGTCGACGTCGTGCTCCGGGAAGCCGGGACCGACGTTCTCCTTGGAGGTGCCGGACGCGTCGGTCATACCGGAGGAGATGGAGCCCGGACAGACACTGACGGCACGCAAGTTCTGCTTCGAATACTCCAGCGCGATGGCATGTGTGAAGCTCTGGATCGCGCCCTTGGAGGCGGCGTAGGCGGCCATATACGGGTGTGCGAAGGATGCCGAGGTCGACGAGAAGTTCACGATCACCGGCGTCTCGTTCTTCAGCAGCTCGGGCAGCGCCTCGCGGGTCATCAAGAAGGTGCCGGTGAGGTTGACCGTCAGGACCTTGTTCCAGTCGGCCAGCGGCATCTCGTGGGTGTGCGCGGCCCGCAGGATGCCCGCGGCGTTCACCAGCACGTCGAGCCCGCCGAGCGTCCGCACCGCCGCGGCGACTCCGGCGCGCGCAGAGTCCTCCTCGGCGATGTTGACGACGACGGTCGACAACCGCGCGGCCAGTCCTTGCTCCTCCGCCCTGGCGACGGTCGCCTTCAGCCCCTCCTCCGAGATGTCGGCGGCCACCACCGAGCCGCCCTCGGACAGCAGGCGGAACACGGTGGCCTGGCCAATGCCCGAGCCGCCGCCGGTGATCAGGGCGCGGCGGCCTTCGTAGCGAGCGGCGGAGTCGGTCGTGGCGGTAGTCATGGCGCGCAGTCTGGCAAGCACCGCGCTCGAAGAGAAGGTCCAGACCCGGAGAAAGCACCAGACCCAAGAGAAGTCCGAGCGAAGGCCAGGCGAAGATTCAGAGCAGGCCCTCGCGCCACCCGCCCGGCGGCCTCCAGGGCGCGCCCCGACCGGCCAGCGCCGACGATCGCCGTATGGTCGCCAAGCACTACGCCGAGATCTTCCGGGCGCCCGGCTCGAAGGGGTTCTCGTCGGCGGCCTTCGTCGGGCGGCTGCCGATGTCGATGCTGGGCCTCGGCACGATCCTGATGATCAAGGAGTCGACCGGGAAGTACGCGCTGGCCGGCGTGGTGTCCGGGACGCTGGCGCTGGTGCAGGCGTTCTTCGGGCCCTTCCTGGCGCGGCTGGTGGACCGGCGCGGGCAGGCCGAGGTCGGGTTCCCGACGCTGGCGGTGTCGGTGGCCGCGCTGTGCTCGCTGATGCTCTGCGTCCGCTTCGACGAGCCGACCTGGTCCTGGTTCGCCTCGGCCGCCGTCGCCGGGGCGTTCCTGCCGAACGTCGGCGCGCTCGTGCGGGCCCGCTGGACCAAGGTCTACACAGGCACCCGGCATCTACACACCGCCTACTCCTTCGAGGCGGTGATGGACGAGGTCGTGTTCATGATCGGCCCGATCCTGGTGACCTTCCTGACCCTGCAGGTCCACCACGAGGCCGGCGTCGGGGCGGCCACCGCGGCGCTGGCCCTGGGCACCAGCGCGTTCCTGGTGCAGCGCCGCACCCAGCCGGCGCCGCATCCGCCGGAGCACCACACCGGCCCGGCCGCGATCGCCATCCCGGGCATGCGCGTGGTCCTGGTCTGCGCGGTCGCGATCGGCGTCATGTTCGGCTCGGTCGAGGTGGTCACCGTCGCCTTCACCGAGGAGCACGGGCACAGCGACTGGGCCGGCCTGCTGCTCGCGGTGTACGCCGGCGGCTCGTTCGTCGCCGGCCTGCTCTTCGGCGCCGTGCACTGGAGCGTGCCGCTGGACCGGCGGGTGGTGCTGTTGCTCGCGCTGGTCCTGGTCACCGCCGCACCCATGGCGCTGGCCCCGAACATCGGCGTGCTGGCCCTGGTGCTGCTGCTGGCCGGGTTCGCCATCTCCCCCACGCTGATCACCCTGGTCGCGCTGGTGGAGCACCTGGTCCCGGCGGCCCGGCTGACCGAGGGCATGGTGATCGAGACCACCGGCGCGGCCCTGGGCGTCACCACCGGCTCGGCGGTGGCCGGCTGGGTCATCGACCAGTCGGGGGCGCACACCGCATATCTGGTCCCAGTGGCAGGAAGCGCCCTCGCACTCTTGACGGCGCAGCTCGGCTCGCGTTGGCTACGTCCGGGGGATCCGGCGATCGAGTGAACCGGCGCGGAACTGCGGGCCGCACCGGCGGAAAGAATGCGGGTGAGGCGTGGCGGGCGCGAGCGAGTGGTCCAACTGGGCGGGCAACCAGAAGGCGAAGGCGGCTCGGGTGGCCACGCCGCAGACCGCCTCGGAGGTCGTCGAGATCCTGCGCACCGCCGCGGATGACGGGCTGACCGTCAAGGCGGTCGGCTCCGGCCACTCCTTCACCGCGGCCGCGGTCACCGACGGCGTGCAGATCCTGCCCACCGGGCTGACCCGGCTCAAGCAGATCGACAAGGAGGCGGGCCTGGCCACCGTCGAGTCCGGGATGCCGCTGCACCGGCTGAACGCGCTGCTGGCCGAGAACGGCCTGGCGCTGACCAACATGGGCGACATCCAGGTGCAGACCGTGGCCGGCGCGATCGGCACCGGCACGCACGGCACCGGGCGGTCCTCCGGTTCGATAGCGGCCCAGGTGGCCGCCCTGGAGCTGGTCCTGGCCGGCGGGGAGATCGTGAACTGCTCGCCGGAGCAGAACGCCGAGCTGTTCCAGGCCGCGCGCCTGGGCGTCGGCGCGATCGGCTACGTGACCGCGGTGACCTTCCGCACCGAGCCGGCCTTCCTGCTGACCGCTCGCGAGGAGCCGATGCGGCTGGAAACGGTGTTGGACGGCTTCGAGGAGCTGGCCACCGAGAACGAGCACTTCGAGTTCTACTGGTTCCCCTACACCGACCGGACGAACATCAAGCGCAACAACCGCGCGAGCGGCCCGGCCGCCCCGCTGTCCGGGTTCCGGCACTGGATGGACGATGAGTTCCTGTCCAACTCGGTGTTCGGTGCGGCCCAGCGCCTGGCCCGCACCGCGCCCCGGCTGACGAAGTCCGTGCAGAAGGTCTCCGGTTCGGCGCTGTCCGCGCGGACCTACACCGACCGTTCGGACAAGGTGTTCACCTCACCGCGGCGCGTGAAGTTCGTGGAGATGGAGTACGCCGTCCCCCGCGCCGCCTTCGTCGAGGTGTTCCGCGAGGTCACCCGGCTGATCAACGACTCGTCCTGGAACGTGAACTTCCCGATCGAGGTGCGCCTGGTCCCCGGCGACGATCTGTGGCTGTCCACCGCGCACGGCCGCGACACCGCCTACATCGCCTGCCACATGTATCAGGGCACGCGGTTCGAGGAGTACTTCAAGGCGGTCGAGCAGGTCTTCGTCGCGCACGAGGGCCGGCCGCACTGGGGCAAGATGCACACCCGCGACGCCGAGTACCTGGGCAAGGTGTATCCGCGGTTCGAGGACTTCCTCGGCGTGCGCGACCGGGTGGACGCCAAGCGGCTGTTCGCCAACGAGTACACCCGGCGCGTGTTCGGGGACTGAACCGTCACGGACCGCGGAAGGAAACGCCCGATTTCACCTCCCACCTCCCGCAACTCCCAAACCTGACCTTCTACGATCGTGCCCCGAAGCTGACTTTTCGGACATGTTCGGGAGCGATGATGGTGACGGAGCAAGCAGCACGCACCGCGGGGCGACGGCGTTCCGCGGTATTCGGCGTGGCCGGCGCCGCGCTGGCCGCCCTCGGGCTGGCGTTGGTGGCCGGGGCGCAGGGCGCCGCGGCGACGCCGGCCACCAGCACGGCAGCGGCCTACGCGCCGCTCGGCGGGTGCCACCGGTCGCAGTGCCCGACGCCGACGCCGACCTGCCCGGGCTGGTGCACGACCACGCCGCACCCCACGCCGACCTGTCCGGGGTGGTGCACGACCACGCCGCACACCACGCCGACCTGTCCGGGGTGGTGCACGACCACGCCGCACACCACGACGCCCACCACGACGCGCAGCACGCCCTGCACGTGCACGACGACGCCGACAACCACGCCGACGACGACCCCGACCACGACGCCCACGACAACTCCGACCACGACGCCAACCACGACGCCCACGACAACTCCGACCACGACGCCAACCACGACGCCCACGACGACGCCGACCACGACGCCGACCACGACACCCACGACCACGCCGACGACGACGCCGACCACGACCCCGACGACCACGCCGACGACGACGCCCACGACGACCCCGACCACGTATCCCAGCACGACGCCGCACACCACGCCGCACACCACGCCGCACACCACGCCCAGCACGCCGAAGTCCACAACGCCCACGACGCCGACCACACCGTCCGGCACGCAGCCGAGCGGGCCGTCGACCTCCGCCTCGCCCGGCCGGGGCCTGGCGTCCACCGGCAGCCGGGGCCTGATCCAGACGTTCGGCTTCGCGGCGCTGTTCCTCGGCGCCGGCGCCGGGATCCTGGCCTACGCCACCCGCAAGAAGGGCAGCCACTCCTAAGCCCTGAGCCCCTGAGAGCCCTAAGCACTGCCCTAAGCACCTGAGCAGGCCTGAGTACCTCTCAGCACTGGTCGCCAGGGCCTTCGTCGGCCGGCCGCCCGCCCCCGGGTGGCCGGCCGACGCGCGTCCCGACACCGGTTGAGACCGGCCGTCCGCATCCCGGACGAGAGTGGACGCACTCCGGAGTCACTGCCACGCTGAGGGACATGTCCCGTGCCGGAATCGCCCTCGTCAGTCGACGCCACGTCGACTACGGACGCCTCTCCAGCATGGTCTGTACAGCCGCGCGCTGACCGTATCTGATCCCCGTCTCCCGGCCCGGCCGTACGACCTCCGCTAAGGACCCTCCGCCATGTCTGCCTCCCAGCCCACGCCTGCCCGCGCCGCCCGTCCCCGCCAGCAGCGCGGCGAGGGCCAGTGGGCCAAGGGCTACTTCACCCCGCTGAACGGCAACGAGCAGGTCAAGAAGGACGACGACGGCCTCAACGTCCGGGCCCGCATCGAGAACATCTACGCCCACCGCGGCTTCGACTCGATCGACGGCTCGGACCTGCGCGGCCGCTTCCGCTGGTGGGGCCTGTACACCCAGCGCCGGCCCGGGATCGACGGCGGCAAGACCGGGATCCTGGAGCCGCACGAGCTCGACGACGAGTACTTCATGCTGCGGGTCCGGATCGACGGCGGCCGGCTCGACCTGGCGCAGCTGCGGGCGATCGCCGAGGTCTCGGAGAAGTACGCGCGCGGTACCGCCGACATCACCGACCGGCAGAACATCCAGCTGCACTGGATCCGGGTCGAGGACGTGCCGGCGATCTGGAAGACGCTGGAGGCGGTCGGCCTGAGCACCGCCGAGGCCTGCGGCGACACCCCGCGGGTGATCCTCGGCTCGCCGGTGGCCGGCATCTCCGCCGACGAGGTCATCGACGCCACCCCGGCGCTACAGGAGATCCACGAGCGCTTCATCGGCAGCAAGGAGTTCTCCAACCTGCCGCGCAAGTTCAAGACCGCGATCAGCGGCCTGCAGGACGTGGTGCACGAGATCAACGACATCTCCTTCGTCGGCGTGGTGCACCCCGAGCTCGGCCCCGGCTTCGACCTGTGGGTGGGCGGCGGCCTGTCGACGAACCCGCACTTCGCCAAGCGGCTGGGCACCTTCGTCACGCTCGCCGAGGTGCCGGAGGTCTGGGCCGGCGTCTGCGGCATCTTCCGGGACTACGGCTACCGCCGGCTACGCAGCCGGGCGCGCCTGAAGTTCCTGGTCGCCGACTGGGGCGCGGAGAAGTTCCGCGAGGTCCTGGAGACCGAATACCTCAAGCGCACGCTGCCCGACGGACCGGCCCCGGAGCCGGCCCCGGCCTACGACCGCGACCACATCGGCGTGCACCGGCAGAAGGACGGCAACCACTACGTCGGCTTCGCCCCGCGCGTCGGC
Source organism: Catenulispora sp. (assembly GCA_013362315.1). Taxonomy (GTDB): domain Bacteria; phylum Actinomycetota; class Actinomycetes; order Streptomycetales; family Catenulisporaceae; genus Catenulispora. Next base: position 10,212 of record JABFWL010000700.1, read on the forward strand.
CGGCTCGACGGCGCCACCCTGGCCAAGATCGCCGACCTCGCCGAGGCGGCCGGCTCGGACCGGGTGCGGACCACCGCCGAGCAGAAGCTGATCATCCTGGACGTGCCGGGCGAGCGGGTCCAGGAGCTGACCGCCAACCTGGAGGCGCTGGACCTGCAGGTCCGGCCCTCGGTGTTCCGCCGCTCGACGATGGCCTGCACCGGCATCGAGTTCTGCAAGCTGGCGATCGTGGAGACCAAGAACCGGGCTTCGACGCTGATCGACGAGCTGGAGCGCCGGCTGCCGGACTTCGACCAGCCGCTGACCATCAACGTCAACGGCTGCCCGAACTCCTGCGCCCGGATCCAGGTCGCCGACATCGGGCTGAAGGGCCAGCTGGTGATCGACGAGTCCGGCGACCAGGTCGAGGGCTACCAGGTGCACCTGGGCGGCCACCTCGGAGCGCAGACCAAGGAGGAGGACGCGGCCCGGGACGGCGCGTTCGGACGCAAGGTGCGCGGGCTGAAGGTGACCGCCGCCGCGCTGCCGGACTACGTCGAGCGACTGGTCCGGCGGTTCCAGGAGCAGCGCGCCGAGGGCGAGACCTTCGCGCAGTGGACGGCCCGGGCCGGCGAGGCGGACCTGGCGTGAGCGAGCGCGCGGCGCCGGCCTACTGCCCGTACTGCGGCGAGGAGGATCTGCGCCCGGAGGAAGGCGGTCACCGGCGCTGGTCGTGCCGCGGCTGCCGCCGGGTGTTCGAGCTCTCCTTCGTCGGGCTGCTGGCGCCGGGCGGATCAGGGTTCGATTACACGGGGGACCCCGAGGATTAACCACTCTTTTCAGTGGAGTCGGCCCGTGGAGGCCGGGTAAGCCGCAACAATGGTCGCCCGTCCTCCACAAGGAGCCGCCTATGACTGTCTTCGGCCCCGACATCTCGTCGTACCAGGGCGGTCTGGACCTGTCCAGGCTGGCCGACGCCTCGTTCGTCATCGCCAAGACGACCGAGGGCACCTACTACACGGACGCGGACTACCAGGGTTGGCGGCGCCAGGCCGCGAACCTGGGCAAGCCCTTCGTGTGGTATCACTTCCTGTCCGGTGAGGACCCGCACGCGCAGGCCCAGCACACCCTGGCCAACGTCGGCGACATCGGCCTGCCCGGCATGCTGGACGCCGAGCCCGCCGGGTCGTTCTCCCCCTCGCTCGCGCAGATCATCGCCTATGTCGACGCCGCCCGAGGCGCCGGGCTCAACCTGCGGCTCATCTACCTGCCGCGCTGGTACTGGCAGCAGATCGGCTCGCCGGGGCTGTCCGCGCTGAACGACCGCGGTTTGGCGCTGGTGTCGTCCTCCTACCCGGGCGGCTCGGGCAGCGCCCGCAGCCTGTACCCCGGCGACGGCGCCGCCGGCTGGCAGTCCTACGGCGGCATGACGCCGCTGCTGTATCAATTCACGAACGAGGCGTCCGACGGCGGCCAGCTGCTGGACTACAACGCGTTCCGCGGCACGGTCGCCCAGCTGATCGCCGCGCTCGGCGCGGCCCCGACCCCCACTCCCAGCCCCACGGAGGACCACGTGCCCGCATTCGTCACTGGACAAGTCACCCCCGGACCCGGCGCTGTGACCATGCTGTGCCCGCCGCCGGCGAACATCGGCACGGCCGGCTGGGGCAACGTGTGGTTCAGCCTCGGCGCCGACTTCGGCGACGCGCACGTGCGGGTCGCCATCTTCACCAACGGCCAGGGCTGGTCGCACATCTACGACGATGTGCTGGTGTCGGCGAAGGACGACCGGGTGAACCCCTTCGGCGGCCCGCTGCCGACCGGGGTGCAGAAGATAAGCATCACCCGCGGTGCGAATCCGAACGTGCCGCTGGCGTATCTCATCGAGGCAGCGTCGCGGTGAGCGCACGCTAGGACGCCGGAGGCCGATCCGCTTACTGGATCGGCCTCGCGTCCTGCGCTTCCGGCTCCGCGTAAGCGTCCTGCACTTCTCGTGTCCCGTAAAGGTCCTGCGCTTCCCGCTCCCCGTAGACGTCCTGCGCTTCCCGCTCCCCGTATACCTCGACGGCGTGCAGTCGCGCCGTGGCGGTCAGGCTCCGCCGGACGTCCGGCCACGTAGCCATGACCAAGGCGGCGAACACGCCTGCTTGCAGCGTCTTCTCCCGGCCGAGCTTGCCGCGGTACACGATCGTGCTGACCACGTCGCCGCCGTGCGCGTGGGCCAGGCGCGGTCCGGCGAAGTCGCCGAGCAGGGCCATCGCATGGTCCACGACCCACTTGCGGCCCGGGAGCGGCGGCAGCAGGGAACGGATCTTCTCCGCCTCGTGGGCCATGGCCGCGTCCGAGACGACCTCGACCACGTCGCGCACTTCCAGGCGGATCACCTTGTCCCAGGACACGTCATCGCCGTCGAAGCCGACGGTGTCCGGGCCGACGGCGACCGCGCCGTAGCGGTCGAGCAGCCCCAGCGGCTTGAGCGCCAGGGAGGGCAGGTCGGTGGCGTGCCGGAGATAGGCGGCCAGCGACAGCTCCCACTGTTCCTCCGCCGGCACCGAAGGCATCGGCGGCGCCGGCGGCAGCGGCGGTTTGGACGGTAGCGACGGCAGCGACGGCATGGCCGGCAACGAAGGCCGGGTCGGCAGCGAAGGCAGCGTCGGCTTGGGTATTGACAGCTTCTTCCGGTCCCCCATCCGGCTTACTGTAGCGGCCCGGCCATCCACCACGGCGACCAGACTGGCGGCATGCCTACTGTCGCGGACGTGCTCTGGCGGATGCTCGCACAAGCCGGTGTGCGCCGGTGCTACGGCATCGTGGGCGACGCCCTGAACCCGGCGATCGACGCGCTGCGACGGCACGGCGAGATCGACTTCGTCCATGTCCGGCACGAGGAGTGGGGCGTGTTCGCGGCGGTCGCGGAGGCGAAGATGGCCGGCCGCCCGGTGGCGGTCTGCGGCACCGCCGGCCCCGGCGTCAGCCATCTGATCAACGGTCTGATCGACGCCCGCAAGGAGGGCGCGCCGGTGATCGCGATCGCCGGCGACGTGGAGACCGCGATCATGGACACCGAGGGGCTGGAGGAGCTGAACCCCTATACCTTCTTCAGCGCCGCCTCGCTCTACACCGGCCGCCTTGTCGACCCCAAGCAGCTGCGCGCCGTCGTCACCTCCGCCATCACCACGGCGCTGGCCGAGCAGGGGCCGACGGTGATCGCGCTGCCCGGGGACATCGCCGCCGCCGACGCCCCGGACGAGGCGGCGCACGTGGCGCTGCCGAACCCGGTCGCGGGACCGGCCCCGGACGCGGACATCGCAGCGCTGGCCGAGATCATCGAAGGCGCGAAGACCGTGGCGCTCTTCGGCGGCGAGGGCTGTGCCCAGGCGCGCGACCAAGTGCTCGCGCTCGCCGACAAGCTGAAAGCGCCAGTCGGGTACAGCTTCAAGGGCAAGCAGTGGCTGGAGTACGACAACCCGCACGCCGTCGGCATGACCGGCCTGCTCGGGTACGGCGGCTGCTGGGAGGCCGTCAACAAGGCCGACGTGCTGCTGATGCTGGGCACGGACTTCCCGTTCCCGAAGTTCCTGCCGAGCAAGGACGTGAAGGTGGTCCAGATCGACCGGGACGGCCGGCGGCTGGGCCGCCGGGTCCCGCTGGCCCACGGCCTGATCGGCGACGTCGGCGCCACCTTGGACCGGCTGCTGCCGCAGCTGTCCCCCAAGACCGACGACACGTTCCTGGCCGAGTGCCGCAAGAAGACCGGGCAGTTCGCGGACCAGCTCCGGCACTACGTCGACAAGGGTCCGGGGCTGAAGCAGATCCGGCCGGAATACCTCGTCGCCATGCTCGACAAGCTCGCGCCCGACGAAGCGGTGTTCACGGTCGACACCGGTACCGCCTGCATCTGGGCCGCGCACTATCTGCACCTGGGACCCAAGCGCCATCTGTTCGGCAGCCTCACGTGGGCCTCGATGGCCAGCGCGTCGCCCAACGCCTTCGGCGCCAAGATGGCCTTCCCCGACCGGTCGGCGATCGCGCTGTGCGGCGACGGCGGCTTCACGATGCTCGGCCTCGGCGACCTCCTCACCGAGGTGCAGCGCGAGACCGAGATCGTGCACATCATCCTGAACAACAGCAAGCTGGACTTCGTCTGGATCGAGATGCAGGAGGCCGGCCTGCGACCCTGGGGCGTCGACTTCCAGAACCCGGACTTCGCCAAAGTCGGCGAGGCGTTGGGCGCCAAGGGGATCCGCATCGAGCGGCCGGCGGAGGTGGAACAGGGCCTGAAGGAAGCCCTGAGCCACCGCGGCGGCCCGGTGGTGGTCGATGTCGTCGTCGACCCCTACGCGCTCTCGCTCCCGGCCCACGTCCCTGCGGAAGTGGCCAAGGGCTTCACAATGAGCATGGCGAAGCAGGCCCTGAGCGGGCATCTCGGCGAAGTCGCGAAGGAAGCCACGCACAACGTGCGGCTCCTGTAGTGTCGTGAGACACACAGTCCGCATCATGGACGGCAGTGGACGACCCGCGAGCAGCGTGCGACTCTCTAGTCATGTCTCGTGCTGGAATCGCGCTCGTCGGTCGGCGTCACGTCGACTTCGGACGGCTGTCCAGCATGGTCTGTATGCCGGCCCTGTAGACCTCGCCCAGGATCTGTAAACCGAAGATCAACCGGGCGCACGGTCCGCCGGCGATCCCCACGCCACCCGCGAACTCGAATGCCGCACCGTCGCGGCCGCGGCGCGTCGGGCGTCCGGCACGCCCGCGCGCCCACCAGTTTGAGGGGAAGCCCGAATTGTCAGCGGACACCGACCTGCGAGCGCTGGCCGAGCAGGCCGACGCCGAGCTTCAGGACGCCCCGGCCGGGCGGATCGTCGAGTGGGCGCACGCCACCTTCGGCGCGGACCTGGTCGTCGCCTCGTCGATGGCCGACACCCACCTGGTGCACCTGGCCTCGACCGCCGCCCCCGGCATCGACGTCGTCTTCCTGGACACCGGCTACCACTTCGCCGAGACCGTGGGCACCCGCGACGCGGTCGCCGAGGTGTACCCGGTGCGGCTGCTCAACATCACACCCCTGCAGACCGTCGCGGAGCAGGACGCCCAGTACGGCCCCCGGCTCCACGAACGCGACCCCGACAAGTGTTGCGCCCTGCGCAAGGTGGAACCGCTGGAGCGCGCCTTGAAGCCCTACACCGCCTGGATCAACGGCATGCGCCGCGAGGAGTCGCCGACGCGTGCCGACATCCCGGTGATCGGCTACGACGCCAAGCGGAACATGGTGAAGATCTCCCCGCTGGCCGCGTGGACGCAGGACGAGGTCGACGCCTACATCACGGACAACGGCGTCCTGACCAACCCCCTGTTCCTCGAGGGCTACACCTCGATCGGCTGCGAGCCGTGCACGCGCAAGCCCCTGCCGGGCGAGGACGCGCGCGCCGGACGCTGGGCCGGGAGCGCCAAGACCGAATGCGGACTGCACACCTGACATGAGTACCCTGACCCACGACGAATCGGCCCCCTCGCGCACCCACCTGCGCACCCTGGAAGCCGAGGCGGTGCACATCATCCGCGAGGTCGCCGCGGAGTTCGAGCGGCCGGTGCTGCTGTTCTCCGGCGGCAAGGACTCGATCGTGATGCTGCACCTGGCGCTGAAGGCGTTCGCGCCGGCGCCGCTGCCCTTCGGCCTGCTGCATGTCGACACCGGCCACAACTTCCCGGAGGTGCTGGCGATCCGGGACCGCACGGTCGCCGAGCACGGCCTGCGGCTGCACGTGGCGCACGTGCAGGACTACATCGACGACGGCCGCCTGGTGGAGCGCTCCGACGGCACCCGCAACCCGCTGCAGACGGTGCCCCTGCTGGACGCGATCGGCGCCAACAAGTTCGACGCCGTGTTCGGCGGCGGACGCCGCGACGAGGAGAAGGCCCGCGCGAAAGAGCGGGTCTTCTCGCTGCGGGACGACTTCGGGCAGTGGGACCCCAAGCGGCAGCGCCCCGAGCTGTGGCGGCTCTACAACGGCCGGCACCGGCCCGGCGAGCACGTGCGGGTGTTCCCGCTGAGCAACTGGACCGAGCTGGACGTCTGGCAGTACATCGCCGAGCAGCGGATCGAGCTGCCGGAGATCTACTTCGCGCACGAGCGCGAGGTCTTCGCGCGCGGCGGGATGTGGCTGGCGCCCGGCGAGTGGGGCGGCCCGCGCGCCGGCGAGACGCTCCAGAGCCGGCTGGTCCGCTACCGGACGGTCGGCGACATGTCCTGCACCGGCGCGGTGGACTCCGAGGCCGCCGACATCGCCGCGGTCATCGAGGAGATCACCGCCTCCCGGATCACCGAGCGCGGCGCCTCCCGCGCCGACGACAAGCTGTCCGAGGCAGCCATGGAAGACCGCAAGAAGGAGGGCTACTTCTAATGACCGTTCTGCTGGATGCGCCGGTTGAGAAGGACACTCAGGTCGCCGGACTGCTGCGGCTGGCCACCGCCGGGAGCGTGGACGACGGCAAGTCCACGCTCGTCGGGCGGCTGCTGTACGACACCAAGTCGGTGTTGGCCGACCAGTTCGAGGCTGTGGAGCGGCACTCCCGCGACCGCGGCCTGGAGCAGGCCGACCTGGCGCTGCTCACCGACGGCCTGCGCAGCGAGCGCGAGCAGGGCATCACCATCGACGTCGCCTACCGGTACTTCGCCACCCCGCGGCGGCGCTTCATCCTGGCCGACACGCCCGGCCATGTGCAGTACACGCGGAACATGGTCACCGGCGCCTCCACCGCCGAGCTGGCGGTCATCCTGGTGGACGCGCGCAAGGGGCTGGCCGAGCAGACCCGCCGCCACACCGCGGTCAGCGCCCTGCTGCGGGTGCCGCGGGTGCTGCTGGCGGTGAACAAGATGGACCTGGTCGGCTTCGACAAGGACCGGTTCGCCGAGATCGAGGCCGACTTCGCCGCCTACGCCGGCGCCCTGGGCGTCGAGCACTTCCAGGCGCTGCCGGTCTCGGCGCTGCGCGGCGACAACGTCGTGGAGCCCTCGGCCGACCTGGCCTGGTTCGACGGCCCGACGCTGCTGGAGTTCCTGGAGAACGTGCCGGTCGAGACCGAGCGCCGCCCCGACGGCCGCTTCCCGGTGCAGTACGTGATCCGCGACCAGGCCACGGACTACCGCGGCTACGCCGGCACCGTCGTCTCCGGGCACCTGGAGGTCGGCGACCCGGTCGTGGTGCTGCCCTCGGGCCAGCGCTCGACGATCGCCGGGATAGACCTGCTGGGCCGCGCGGCCGGGCGGGCCGTCGCCGGGCAGGCCGCCACCCTGCTGCTGGCCGACGAGCTCGACGTCTCCCGCGGCGACCTGATCGCCCCGGCCGACGCCGCCCCGGCCGCGGTGCAGGACGTCGTGGCGACCGTGTGCCACCTGTCGGAGCGGCCGTTGCACGTCGGCGACCGGGTGCTGCTGAAGCACACCACGCGGACCGTGAAGGCGATCGTGAAGGAGATCTCGGCGAAGCTCGACATCTCCGACCCGCTGGGTGCCGGCAGCGCGGCGCAGACCGCAGCCGCCGCGGACGCCGCGGAAGCGGACGAGTTCAACTGGGACGACGCCGCTCCGGCCGCGCACAGCCTGAACGCCAATGACATCGGCCGGGTCGTGCTGCGCACCGCTTCGCCGATCCTGCTGGAGCCCTACGCGGCGGACCGGGAGACCGGCTCGTTCCTGCTCATCGATCCGGCCAGCGGTGACACGCTGACCGCCGGGATGTCCGGCGACCCGCTGGGGGTCTTCGAGTGATCGTGCAGGCCCTGTTCTGGTAAGCGCGCTGCTCTTGTAAACGCAGTCTTTGTAAACGCATTGCTCTTGTAACGCCGGCTTGGAGTTTCCGTTGATACGTAAGGCCCTCTCGACCGCCGCCGCGACCGCGGCGGCCGTCTGGATGGTCGCCTCGCTGCTGATCGTCATCGCCGCGTACGCCTCGGCCACCGACGACTCCGGCGGCTCCGGATCCTCCTCCGCCGCCTCGGCCGCTTCCGACACCACGTCCGGCACGTCCGCGGGCAGCACGTCCGGTTCTACTGCGGCCTCCGAGCTCCGGCTCGGGTACTTCGCCAACGTCACGCACGCCACCGCCGTGGTCGGGGTCGCGCACGGCGAGTTCGCCAAGGCCCTCGGCGCGACGAAGCTGACCACCCAGGTCTACAACGCGGGTCCGGCGGAGATGACCGCCCTGCTCGGCGGCCAGCTCGACGCCGCCTACGTCGGGCCGTCCTCGGCGCTGGCGGCGTTCGCCCAGTCCCACGGCGAGGCGCTGCGGATCGTCGCCGGGGCCACGACCGGCGGCGCCGAACTGGTGGTGAAGCCGGGCGTCACGAGCGCGGCGCAGCTCAAGGGCAAGGTCCTCGCCACCCCGCAGAAGGGCAACACCCAGGATGTCGCGCTGCGCTCCTGGCTCAAGCAGAACGGCCTGACCGCCAACGCCGACGGCACCGGCGACGTCTCGGTGGACCCGCAGGACAACGCCGCCACCCTGGACCAGTTCAAGGCCGGACACATCGACGGGGCCTGGCTTCCCGAGCCCTGGGCCTCCCGGATGGTGCTGGAGGCCGGGGCCAAGGTCCTCGTCGACGAACGCGACCTGTGGCCCGGCGGGCAGTTCGCGACCACCAACCTGGTGGTGTCCACCGGCTTCCTGGCCAAGCACCCGGACACCGTCCGGGCCCTGGTGTCCGGGCAGATCGCGGCCAACCAGTGGATCACCGCCCAGCCGGACGCCGCGCGCCAGCTGGTCAACGACGAGCTGAAGAAGCTGACCGGCAAGGCCCTGAGTCCGGCGGAGATCCAGCGCGCCTTCGACGAGCAGGCGGTCACCGACGACCCGCTGGCCGCCTCGCTGCAGGCTGCCGCCGACCACGGGGTGGCCGCCGGCCTGCTCAAGCCCACCGACCTGCACGGCATCTTCGACCTGACCGCGCTGGACACCGAGCTGGCCGCCGCCGGCAAGCCCGCGGTGTCGGACGCCGGGCTGGCGAAGAAGTAGCGCCCACGACCGCGAAGGGGAGAGCGCCATGACCGCCACCATCGAGACCGCTGAGACCGCCGAGACTGCTCAGGCCGCCGAGACCGCTGCCCGGGCCGCGCTCGGAACCGCCGCCGGGACCGCCGCGGTGCGCCTGTCCGGCGTCGGCAAGTCCTTCCGCGGCGGCGCCACGCCGGTGCTGGACGGCATCGACCTGGACGTCGCGCCGGGGGAGTTCGTCTGCCTGCTCGGCGCCTCCGGCTGCGGCAAGTCCACCCTGCTGAACCTGGTGGCCGGCCTGGACGCGCCGAGCACCGGCAGCATCGAGGTCCCGTCGGGGCGGGCGGCGCTGATGTTCCAGGAGTCGGCGCTGTTCCCGTGGCTGACCGCCGGGGAGAACATCGAGCTGGCGCTGCGGCTGCGCGGGGTTTCCGGGCGCCGCGAGCGGCGGGCCGAGGCCGAGCGGCTGCTGGAGCTGGTGCGCCTGCGCGGCTCGCATGCCAAGCGGCCGCACCAGCTCTCCGGCGGCATGCGGCAGCGCGTGGCCCTGGCCCGGGCGCTGGCGCAGGGCGGCAAGGTGCTGCTGATGGACGAGCCGTTCGCGGCGCTGGACGCCATCACGCGCGACGTGCTGCACGAAGAGCTGATCCGGCTGTGGGAGAGCACCGGGCTGGCCGTGCTGTTCGTGACCCACAACGTGCGCGAGGCGGTGCGGCTCGGACAGCGGGTGGTGCTGCTGTCGTCGCGGCCGGGCCGGGTGGCCCGGCAGTGGCGGGTGGACATCCCCCAGCCACGCCGGATCGAGGACAAGGACGTGGCCGATCTGTCGGTGGAGATCACCGAACACCTGCGTGAGGAGATCAGCCGCCATGGCCGCTGACTCCGAACTCGCGCAAACCGATCTCGCACAGCCCGACTCGGCGCAGTCTCACCTCGCACACATAGAGGCCGGACTTGACGCGCTGGAAACATCGGCGGAACCGGAGACCGGCAGACTGCGGAACGTGGCCGCATCCGCGATTCCGCCGATCGTCGCCGTCGTGCTGATCCTCGCCGTCTGGCAGGCGCTGTACGCGGCGAAGCTCTGGCCGGACTGGAAGCTGCCGGGGCCGTCGCAGGTGTTCACCTCGTTGAAGGACGCCTACCGCAACGGCGACGTGTGGCCCGCGGTCTGGCACAGCATCGGCCACGGCGCCGTCGGCTTCGGCGCCTCGGTTGCCATCGGCACTCCGCTCGGCCTGCTGGTCGGCCGCTTCAAGTCGGTCCGGGCCGGGATCGGGCCGATCCTGTCCGGGCTCCAGTCGCTGCCGTCCGTGGCCTGGGTACCGCCGGCGCTGATGTTCTTCGGACCGACGCCGGCCATGCTCTACACCGTCGTGCTGCTCGGCGCGGTTCCGTCGATCGCCGTGGGCGTGGTCTCGGGCCTGGACCAGGTGCCGCCGCTGTATCTGCGCGTCGGCCGGAACATCGGCGCGCGCGGGCTGGCCTCGGTCCGGCACGTGCTGCTGCCGGCCGCGCTGCCCGGGTATCTCGCCGGGCTCCGGCAGGGCTGGGCGTTCGCGTGGCGGTCGTTGCTGGCCTCGGAGATCATCGTGCAGTCCGCGGGGCTGGGTCACTCCCTGGGCTTCCTGTTGAAGAACGCCCAGGACACCAACGACATGGCCGGCGCCTTCGCCGCGATCGTGCTGATCCTGGCCGTCGGCGTCGCCGTCAACCAGCTCATCTTCGTGCCCTTGGAGCGGCACGTCCTCAAGGCCAGGGGGTTGGCGTGAACCAGGCTGGCAGGAACCGGGCCGACCTCTCCACGCGGGCGATGCTGGCCGTCGCGCACGGGAGCCGGGACCCGCGGCACCGCGAGGCGGTCGAGGCGCTGGTCGCGGCGGTCCGCGCGCAGCGTCCGGGGCTGCGCGTCGAGGCCGCGTACCTCGACCACTGCGGTCCGACCACGGCGCGCGCCCTGCACGGGCTGGTCCGCGACGGATATCAGCACGTGAAGGTGGTGCCGCTGCTGCTCAACACCGCGTACCACGTGCGGCAGGACATACCGGCGGCGGTCCGCGCGGCGCACGAGGAGCTGCCCCGGCGGTGGCGGACCGGCGGACCGGGACGGCCGGCGGTGGCCGAGCCCGTGCTCACCGCGCCGCTGGGCCCGCATCCGCTGCTGGTCGAGGGCCTGGAGCGGCGGCTGCGCGAAGC